>NZ_JBQHUC010000009.1:0-105362 GCF_052065395.1 Bariatricus sp. HCP28S3_F11
GCGTAGCTTTTGTAACTCCGAGAATCAGATATGAAGTGAATTACTCCAAGTATCTGAAGTATCTCACAAAAATTAGAGTTTGACTATCCGGTTGATTATAAAGCGCTTACCTTGTAAAAGTGCTTCTCGCGTGTGTAAAAATGGGAATAGAGTGTGCAAATTATTTGACATAGGCAAATCCTCCTTGGTAAAAAATAATATTGTTTGTTTCATCATTAGCGGGTTATTGCCTCGAAAGGGAAGCACCGAAAATGAGATGCCTTACGGCGAGAAAAATAGCAGGTAGAATCCTGCTGTGTTTTGATAAAGTTAGAATAGCATGAGTAGATGGAAAGTGCAAGATATACAGAAAAGTAACAGCTGGAAAAATACAGCTCTCCGCATTGAGTGCTTGTGATTCTTTTTCAAGTATGTTACCATTATTTATGGAAAAATCATGAAACACTGGGGCAAGTTTAGAATATGAAATATTTAGCACATATAAATGCCAAACATGATGAGCAATTGTTAAAAGAACATTTAAAGAACACAGCAGAGCTTGCTGGGAAATTTGCAGATAATTTTGGTGCATATGAATGGGGATATTGCTGTGGACTTTTGCATGACATAGGAAAATATTCCCTAAAATTCCAGGAAAGACTTCATGGTAATGAAGAAAAGGTAGACCATTCTACGGCCGGAGCAAAAGTGTGTTGGGATAAAAAAGGAGCACATCAGTTTTTGAGTTATTGTATTGCGGGACATCACGCAGGTTTGCCTGACACGGGTGGCATTAGTGATATGAGTACACAAGGAACAATGCTGGGGAGACTTAAAAAGAGTCTGGAAGATTACCAGAGATTTACGGAAGAAATTGAAATCCCCGAATTAAAGAATTTGCCTTTTCAACCAGTTGAAGGAGAAAATCTGGATTTCTTTGCAAGTATGTTGATAAGAATGATTTATTCCTGTCTTGTTGATGCGGATTATCTTGATACAGAACGATTTATGGATGGGGAAAGTATCAGAAATAATGGGGAGCCTATAGAAAAGTTATTTGAAAAGCTGGAATCACATATTTCCGGATGGCTTGATAACGATGATTTAAACACAATAAACGGGAGAAGAACAGAAATTCTAAAGCATTGTTTAGAGATGGGGAAAGAACAAAAAGGGATTTTTCGGCTTACTGTTCCGACCGGAGGCGGGAAAACGGTTTCTTCGCTTGCGTTTGCTTTAAAGCATGCAAAAGAACATCATATGGAGCGAATCATATATGTGATTCCATATACCAGTATTATTGAGCAAAATGCAAAGATATTTGCCGATATACTGGGACAAGATAATGTATTAGAATGTCATTGTGCCGTTGATTATGAATTGAACGAGGAATTGAAACCGATGCAGCTTGCGACGGAAAATTGGGATAAGCCAGTCATAGTAACTACGAGTGTACAGTTTTTTGAGTCCTTATTTTCAAATAAGCCATCTAAGTGCAGAAAATTACATAACATGACTAACAGTGTTATTATTTTTGATGAAGCGCAAATGATTCCAAATGATTATCTGAAACCATGTATAAGTGTACTGGAACAATTATTGCGTTATTATGGCAGCAGCATTGTATTATGCACAGCAACACAGCCTGCGTTAAAAGAATTATTATCACCGGAAATAAAGATTAGGGAATTGTGTGCGCGAATGGATGAACAATTTTCTTTTTTTAAACGTGTTTCTGTGAAAAATCTCGACAAGATAACGCAAAGCGAATTGATTCAAAGACTGGAACAGGAAAATCAAGCACTCTGTATTCTAAATACAAAAAAACGTGCCCAAAATATTTATCAGCGTATAAAGAGAGAAGGCGTTTATCATCTGTCAACAGCTATGTATCCTGTTCATAGAAAGAAAGTGCTGAATGAAATCAGAGAACGGCTGCAGAAACAGGAAAAATGTATTGTGGTATCTACAAGTCTTGTGGAAGCTGGGGTGGATCTGGATTTTCAGACGGTATACAGACAGCTGGCTGGAGCAGATTCTATTATACAGGCAGCAGGCAGATGTAACCGAGAAGGTAAAAGAACGGAAACAGAATGTTTTACGTATATTTTTAAACTGGATCAACAGGAATATGTGCAAGGGCAGAGACAGCAAATGGAAGTAACAGAAGGTCTGCTTGAAGAAAACAAAAATCTGGAAGAGTTGAATACGATAGAACAGTATTTCGAAATGTTGTATCACTTCCGCGGAGATAGTCTGGATAAAAAAGGAATATTGAAAAAGTTTAGAAAAGGAAATTTTCAGTTTGCTAGTGCCGCCAGAGAATTCAAGTTGATTGAGGAAAAAACAAAATCTATTCTTGTCCCAAAAGAAGAGGCAGCGCAGATACTATTATCACAAATAAGAATCAAAGGCTTCACGAAAGAACTTGTGCGGAAAATGGGACATTATTGTGTCAATGTTTATGAAAATGATTTTAATAAGATGTACGCGTTAGGAATGCTGGGTGAAATAACAGAGGATTCCAAGACGGATTGCTATGTTTTGAATTCTCTGGGAAAATATACAGATGACATGGGGCTTACATTGGATAGTGAATATGGTGAGGCAATATTAATATGATGGAAAGGGAAGTGCAATATGCACTTCCCTTTCCATTAACAGTTAATGATAAATAAAGATATTTCAATCCACAATTGGGAAAAACCAAAAGACTCTTTCACTATATCATATGATATTAAAAAATGAAAGAACAAATAACTTGTCAAATGGTAAAATAGATATTGACAATATTTAGAATTGTATTGTAGTATTATGTTAAATTAAGATGAAAAATCGTATTAAGGAAAGGAGATATTATGATTTTATATCATGGAAGCAAAGAGGTAGTAGAATATCCAGAAATAAGGAAAGCTGTATTTAACAAGGATTTCTATTTTGGCTTTTATTGTACTGAATATAAAATGCAGGCGGAACGGTGGGCAACTAGATATGGAAACAAAGGGTACGTAAATAAGTATGATTATGTACCAAATGCGGAATTGAAATATTTAAAATTTGATACGATGACGGAAGAGTGGTTGGATTTTATTGTTGCATGTAGATTGGGAAAATCACATACCTTTGACATTGTAGAGGGACCAATGGCGGATGATGCAATTTTTAATTATGTTCAAAATTTTATTGATAAAAAAATTTCGCGAGCGGCTTTTTGGGAATTGGCAAGATTTAATCATCCGACCCACCAAATAAGTTTTCATACGATTTCAGCTTTAGATACATTAACGTTTCTTGGAAGTGAGGAAGTATATGGGCGCAAAAAATAATAATAAATTGTTTTATACATGCAGTCTGATTGAATATATAGGAAGAATTCAGAAGAAAAGGAGAGAGGAAATCCTTGACGAACTGGGGCAAAAAACTTTAGAAAGAATTTACGAATATTCAGATATATTACACTGTGAGCCAATAGAAAAGGTCGCATACGAATTTATGAATGAATGTCAGATGACATCAGGAACCTTTGATAATGTCGGAGAATGTAGGTTTCGGATACCGGATTATTGGGCGATAGGAGAAGTCTATGAAAGACTGATTGAGGACAGCTATTCAGATGAGGATATAGTTGAGGGGATCTGGGAAGTATATCATTCGTGGATTGATGAGAAAATTTCTGATTACAACACAGACTTTTATTTTCAGCCACGAGATTATATTGCGGCATGTTATAGAAAAGGGGAGATTTTATAGTAAAAGGAGATGAATGTCCATGGCAAAAGGTGTTAGAGTAAAAGTATGGGGCGACTATGCATTATTCAGTAGACCGGAGATGAAAGTGGAAAGATGTTCTTATGATGTCATGACACCTTCGGCAGCCAGAGGAATTCTGGAAGCAGTCTATTGGCATCCTGGGATGAGATGGATTATTGATAAGATTTATGTAAATAAACCAATACAATTCACAAGTGTCAGAAGGAATGAAGTAAAGAGCAAGGTATCGGCTAATAATGTATTACCAGTGTATAATGGGAGTCCTAAAAGGCTTTATCTTAGCAGTAAAGCAGAAATTGTACAAAGATCTTCCATATTGCTTCGAAATGTGGAATATGTTATTGAAGCACATTTTGAAATGACGGATAAGGCAAATATCAGTGATAATTCTGGGAAATTTAAGGACATTATTATGCGGAGATTAAGGAAAGGGGAGTGTTTTCATACGCCGTATTTTGGATGCAGAGAATTCCCGGTAAGATTTTGCTTGTGCGAAGAAGAGGAAATTCATACAGCTTATTCGGATGAGGATGAACGGGATTTGGGATTTATGCTCTATGATATGGATTATTCGAATCCAGAGAATATCCAGCCTATGTTTTTCAGGGCAATTATGAAAAAAGGAGTGATCGATTTGAAAGACTGTGAGGTGATTCGATGATTCTGCAGGCATTGGTGAATTATTATGAAGCGTTATTGGATAATAACAAAGTCGCAGCACAAGGATGGTGTCAAGCGAAAGTGTCCTATGCTTTGAATCTGGATGTAAATGGAAGAATAAAAGGAGTGATAACTCTAAAACAGGAGATGGAAAGAGGAAAAATAAAGGTACTGGTACCTGTATACAGAACGGTTCCACAGACAGTTTCCCGTTCTTCAGGGGTACTGGCTAATTTCCTTTGTGATAACTCGAAATACATTTTGGGAGTTGACACATCGGGAAATGGGAAAAGAGTGCAGGAATGTTTTGAAGCTTCTAAAGAAAAGCATTTAAAAATATTGAAATCAGTGAGCGGAGAGATGGCAGAAGCCATAAGAAATTTTTTTTGTACATGGAATCCGGAGAATGCAAAAGAGCATGACAAGCTAAAAGAAATATGGGAAGACATTACGGATGGAGGTAATTTGATTTTCGTAATGAATGAAAACGAAGCACAGGATGATGGGGCGATACATACGGCATGGGAAGATTTTCTGAATCAGGAAGAAGGAAAAATGTCGGGGACATGCCTTGTTACAGGAAAAAAAGATGAAATTGCAAGAATCCATTCGACGATAAAAGGTGTACAAGGAGCACAATCCAGTGGAGCGGCGCTGGTATCTTTTAATGCCCCTGCATTTGAATCTTATGGAAAAGAGCAGAGTTACAATGCACCGGTAGGAAGATATGCAGCATTTGCTTATACGACAGCGTTAAATTATCTTTTGGCACAAAGAGATTATGTTTTTCAATTTGGAGATACAACGGTTGTGTTTTGGGCAGAAGATGGAGAAGAGGTATATCAAGATCTGTTATGTGGATTCTTAGAACCACGAGATGATAATCAGGAAATAATAAAAAGTATTTTCAAGAATTTAAAAGAACGACGGGCAATTGATGTAAATGGAATCAAATTGAATATCAATCAAAAATTTTATGTTTTGGGATTGGCGCCTAATGCAGCCAGATTGGCAGTCCGCTTTTTTTATGAGGACAGTTTTGGAAAGATACTGGATCATCTTCAAAAGCATTACAATAGAATGAAATTGGTAAAACCGTCCTGGGAAAAACGGGAATATTTAGGTGTTGGAAGCATGTTAAATGAGACTGTTAATCAAAAAGCTAAAGAGAAAAAGCCGATACCGAATCTTCCGGGAGCGGTTTTAAGAGCAATCCTGGAAAATGGAAGGTATCCTGAAAGTCTATATAACGATATATTGATAAGGGTTAGAGCAGAGCAAGGGAGGATTACATGGGGACGAGCTTCGATTATAAAAGCATATTTAATTCAAAATAAGGCATTAGAAAAGGAGGAGGATTTTGTGGTATTGAATCAGGAGGCAAATGATACGGCATATGTGTTGGGGAGAATTTTTGCAATACTCGAATACATACAGAAGGATGCCAGCCCGGAGATTAATTCAACGATAAAAGATAGATATTTCAATTCAGCTTGTTCAAATCCGGCTTCAGTCTTTCCGATTTTGATGAAACTAAAGAACAGCCATCTTCGAAAAATAGGAAGACAAAAAGAATGGAGAAAGGCATATTTTGAAGGTGTACTGGCAGAACTGCTGGGGAAAATAACAGAATTTCCTAAAAGTCTTACACTAGAAGAACAGGGGCATTTTATTTTAGGATATTATCATCAAGTACAGAAATTATATGAAAAAAAGGAGGAAGAATAAATGAGTGAGGTAATTAAAAACAGACACGAATTTGTAATTTTATTTGATATTGAAAATGGAAATCCAAATGGAGATCCTGATGCGGGCAATATGCCGAGAATAGATCCTGAGACAGGATATGGACTGATTACGGATGTGTGCTTGAAACGTAAAATAAGAAATTATGTTGAGACAGTAAAAGAGGATGAACCAGGTTATAGTATATATATTAAAGAAGATGTTCCCCTTAACAGAAGTGATAATAAAGCTTTTGAATATCTTGGGGTAAATGAAAAGACAGTGAAAGAACTGAAGAAGAAAGATCCCGATGCCGATTTAAAAATCAGGGATTTCATGTGTCGAAATTTTTATGACATTCGAACATTTGGAGCAGTCATGACTACATTTGTAAAGGCTTCATTAAATTGTGGGCAGGTAAGGGGGCCGGTGCAACTTGGATTTGCAAGGAGTATTGATCCGATTGTAAGTCAGGAAGTTACGATAACCAGAGTGGCAATTACTACCGAAAAAGATGCTGAGAATAAAAGTACAGAAATGGGACGTAAAAATATTGTTCCGTATGCTCTGTACAGAGTAGAAGGATATATTTCGGCAAATCTTGCAAGAAAAGTGACAGGATTCTCAGAGGATGATTTAGAACTTTTGTGGGAAGCGATTATTAATATGTTTGAGAACGACCATTCCGCAGCACGGGGAAAGATGGCTGTTCGCGAATTAATTGTGTTTAAGCATAGTAAGGAACTGGGAGATTGCCCGGCATATAAATTGTTCGACTCTGTGGAAGTGAAAAGGAAGGAAGAGGTTGTATATCCGAGAAAATATCAGGATTATACGATCAATATATGCGAAGATATGATACCGGATACAGTGGAATTGATAAGGAAAATATAATGGAATACAGAGAAGATGAATATTTGATGATTTCTGGGATTCAACATTTTAGCTTCTGTAGAAGACAATGGGCCTTGATCCATATTGAACAACAATGGGCAGAAAATGAACATACAGTGATTGGAGAATTAATGCATAAAAAAGCGCATGATCCATACTTGACAGAGAAGAGAAAGGATGTGCTTATTACAAGAGCACTTCCGATTTCTTCACGTTTACTCGGAATAAGTGGAGAATGCGATGTAGTAGAATTTCACAAAAAAGAGCAGGGAGTAAAGTTGTATGGGCATAGAGGATTTTTTGAAATATATCCGATAGAATATAAAAAAGGAAAACCTAAGGAGTCCGAAGAAGATATTTTGCAATTGACGGCACAGACATTGTGTTTGGAGGAAATGTTCTCTACGGATATTTCAGAAGGCGCACTTTTTTATGGAGAAACAAGAAGAAGAGAAATTATTCAATTTACCGGCGAATTAAGGAAACATGTAAAAGATATGGTAAAAGAAATGCATCAATATTATGCAGATAAGTATACACCAAAAGTGAAATATAGTAAAAGGTGTAATTCTTGTTCATTAAAGGATATATGTATGCCCAAAATGGAGAAAGCATCTACAGTAAGTGAGTATATTGAGCAGGCATTGGGGGATTTGCAGTGAAAAAATTGTTGAATACATTGTATATTACATCAGAAGACAGTTATGTGTCTCTTGATGGGGAAAATGTAGTTGTTTCAGAGAACGGGTGTGAGAAAGGAAGAGTTCCACTGCATAACTTAGAAGGAATCGTTTCGTTTGGATATAAAGGGACAAGTCCGGCGCTGATGGGAGCATGTGCAGACAGAAATATTTCTTTATGTTATTTGTCACCTCAGGGGAAATTTTTGGCAAGAGTAAGTGGAAAAGTCAAAGGGAATGTGATTTTACGTGAAC
Source organism: Bariatricus sp. HCP28S3_F11 (assembly GCF_052065395.1). Taxonomy (NCBI): domain Bacteria; kingdom Bacillati; phylum Bacillota; class Clostridia; order Lachnospirales; family Lachnospiraceae; genus Bariatricus; species Bariatricus sp. HCP28S3_F11. Next base: position 7,965 of record NZ_JBQHUC010000009.1, read on the forward strand.
AGCAATATAGGAGTTTTCTGAATGATGAAACCAGCTTGAATGTTGCAAAGAATTGTATTATTGGGAAAATATATAATGCCAGATGGGTGTTAGAGAGAGCAACGCGGGATCATGGTTTACAGGTGGATGTTGAGAAAATGAAAAAGGCATCAGAAAATCTGAAGAATTCATTAAATGATGTACGCGATTGTGGGGCAAAGGAACAGTTACGTGGATTTGAAGGGCAGGCGGCTCAAATATATTTTGGCGTTTTTGATGAATTGATTCTTCAACAGAAAAAAGACTTTTTCTTTCAAGGAAGGACAAAGCGGCCTCCTACAGATAACGTAAATGCATTACTTTCATTTGTGTATACGTTATTGACCAATACTATTACTTCTGCATTGGAAACGGTTGGTCTTGATCCATATGTGGGATGTCTTCACACTGAACGCCCCGGACGAGTCTCGTTATCTCTGGATTTGATCGAAGAATTGCGTCCGGTTCTTGCAGACCGGTTTGTAGTATCTTTGATAAATAAAAAAATGATCTCGGGAAAAGGATTCAAGAAAAAGGAGAATGGTGCAGTTTTGATGGATGATGAAACCAGAAAAATTGTATTAGTGGAATGGCAGAATAAAAAGCGTGAGACTCTCACACATCCTTTTCTAAAGGAAAAGGTTGAGTGGGGAATGGTACCTTATGTTCAAGCTATGTTGCTGGCAAGATATTTGAGAGGAGATTTAGATGCGTATCCACCTTTTTTATGGAAGTGAGGGATTAGTTTATGCTGGTATTAATTACGTATGATGTAAACACAGAAACATCTGCGGGTAAAACTAGATTAAGAAAAGTTGCAAAGCAATGTGTGAATTATGGTAGACGTGTACAGAATTCAGTATTTGAATGTGTGCTTGATAATGCCCAATGCATCCAGTTAAAATCAGTGTTGTCGGATATTATTGATCCAGAAGTAGATAGTTTAAGGTTTTACTATTTAGGAAATAAATATAAAGCAAAAGTTGAAAGTATAGGTGTAGAACGCGGAATTGCAATAGACGATGTACTGGTTCTGTAGTTATTAGTTGGTGCGAATTATCAGTGAACAAGAAAATACTAGTTGATTCGCACTTGAAAATGATTGCAAAAAACATATAATTAAGTAGAAAAAGCTATAATTTGTAAGCGTTATTTGCAGATTTTGACAAGATTCACATAATTCCCTGAAAAAATATTGCGAATGTGTGCAATTTTGCTGTCGCTCCCCTCGCGGGAGCGTGGATTGAAATATCGAAAATATCACATATCGCAACATTTGTGCTACAGTCGCTCCCCTCGCGGGAGCGTGGATTGAAATGTGAAATGCGTGGCGATACATACCGGATTGGGATTGTCGCTCCCCTCGCGGGAGCGTGGATTGAAATAATAGTCTGATCGTATTTCGCGTCAGTAAGCGTTGGTCGCTCCCCTCGCGGGAGCGTGGATTGAAATTGGAAGAAAGCTGCAGAGAAAAGAAAGACTCCTGCGTCGCTCCCCTCGCGGGAGCGTGGATTGAAATTCATCCGCGAATTCCTCCGCTAATATTTTTGCTGTCGCTCCCCTCGCGGGAGCGTGGATTGAAATCGTGTTTGCTCTTATCTGGCTTGTGCGGGCACTCTGTCGCTCCCCTCGCGGGAGCGTGGATTGAAATATCCGTGATTCCGAGCAGGTATTTCTGAGGGCTTGTCGCTCCCCTCGCGGGAGCGTGGATTGAAATCTTTAAACCATTTGCTACTGCTCCCGGATCGCTGTCGCTCCCCTCGCGGGAGCGTGGATTGAAATAACCTCAAGGATTCGGTTAATCGCTCCGCCTTGGTCGCTCCCCTCGCGGGAGCGTGGATTGAAATTGACATGATCTTATCATACAGGTTATCCGCGGATGTCGCTCCCCTCGCGGGAGCGTGGATTGAAATTCCGTTATCTATCCGCTTTGCACGGAATAAATATCGTCGCTCCCCTCGCGGGAGCGTGGATTGAAATAACTCCACCGAACTACTAACCATGTTTTGGTATGTCGCTCCCCTCGCGGGAGCGTGGATTGAAATGAATAATCCTTATTGAATGTCTGTATTCCATTATGTCGCTCCCCTCGCGGGAGCGTGGATTGAAATAACTTTTGCAATCACGCCATCTTCTGACATGATCGTCGCTCCCCTCGCGGGAGCGTGGATTGAAATGAAATATCATCTAGTTAGAGGCGCAAAGCTTGATGTCGCTCCCCTCGCGGGAGCGTGGATTGAAATATGGTCCTGGCAGACATTCGAACAGAGCTCAGAGAGTCGCTCCCCTCGCGGGAGCGTGGATTGAAATATCACGCCGGACGCTCATGATATTCAGATAGTATGTCGCTCCCCTCGCGGGAGCGTGGATTGAAATGCTGAATGTATTAAAGATATCAACAAGCGAGGTGGTCGCTCCCCTCGCGGGAGCGTGGATTGAAATGCCCATCATAGAGACATTAGTATTCGCGTTCGAGTCGCTCCCCTCGCGGGAGCGTGGATTGAAATATAATATGATGCTGAGGATGTATGGACAAGCTGAGTCGCTCCCCTCGCGGGAGCGTGGATTGAAATTTGTTTCACGGAGGATCTGCGTTAAGTCTGCTGCGTCGCTCCCCTCGCGGGAGCGTGGATTGAAATTCTCAGAAAGATATTGATGAGTTTATCGAATTTGGTCGCTCCCCTCGCGGGAGCGTGGATTGAAATTAAAAGCGTCTGCATTTGATGTTGCGGCGATTCCGTCGCTCCCCTCGCGGGAGCGTGGATTGAAATAGCAGGTAGTGATGCAAGTTTTAGTGGTGGTGCTAGTCGCTCCCCTCGCGGGAGCGTGGATTGAAATGTTGTGTATTCTGGGAAAAAGGATGGATTGTAGATGTCGCTCCCCTCGCGGGAGCGTGGATTGAAATATTCGGTATTCGAGAATGCTCATAGCCCCCATCGGTCGCTCCCCTCGCGGGAGCGTGGATTGAAATCAGTTAAGTCAGTGTTGCTGTGACATCATGCAGAACGTCGCTCCCCTCGCGGGAGCGTGGATTGAAATTGTTTTGGATGTGAAGCAAAGGGAAATGCCCTAGTCGCTCCCCTCGCGGGAGCGTGGATTGAAATTATAAAACGATTCGTCTACAGTATCAATTCCGATGTCGCTCCCCTCGCGGGAGCGTGGATTGAAATGGAAAACCAATGGAACTTGCAAAACGAGCAAAAGGTCGCTCCCCTCGCGGGAGCGTGGATTGAAATTTATTATGGGTTGCGTAGTGTGGATTGGAACAACGTCGCTCCCCTCGCGGGAGCGTGGATTGAAATTGGAATACTTGCATCCATTTCGTCAAGGAAGAAGGTCGCTCCCCTCGCGGGAGCGTGGATTGATACAATGAAAGCGAGTACCGCTGTGGTAAGTGTGTATTGTATAATTTAACAAAGAGACATTCATTTTGTTACGATGCTTGGGTTAAAAGCCTTGTATTAAAAAAATGTATTAATTGTTTATAAACATAGCTTTTGACACCAACCCCTGCCACGACCAGCGCCCCTCGGCTTCAGAGCCGTAACTATGTACCCGTCCCCCAGTCATCCTATTGTGATTCTTATTCAAATATGTTACCATGATTTATGGAAAAATCATGAAACACTAAAGGAGATCAAAGAAATGAAGTTTTCACAAATGCCTTATGAGCGCCCGGATCTTGAGGCGGTTAAGGTGCAATTAAATGAGTTTAATGAGCGTCTGGCAAAGGCGGAAAGCTATGAAAGTGCGAAGGCTGTTTTCCTTGAGAGGGAAACGTATGAGAAGCATGTGGATACCATGGAGTCACTGGTATCCATCCGCCATTCTATTGATACCAGGGATGAATTCTATGATGACGAGATGAAGTTCTGGAATACATCGGGACCGGTTCTGGAAGAATACCGTCAGGAATGGAATAAAGCAATGCTGGAAAGCCCGTTCCGTCCACAGTTCGAAGAAGAATACGGTAATGTAATGTTTATAAAAGCAGAAATGGCTAAGAAGACATTTGCACCGGAGATCATCCCGGATCTGCAGAAGGAAAATGAGCTGGCGACGACGTATGAGAAGTTGCTTGCATCAGCGCAGATTCCGTTTGAGGGGGATGTTTATACTCTTTCGCAGATGGCACCGTTTAAAAATGATGCGGACGATGACAGACGTCTTGCAGCATGGAAAGCGGAGGGGCAGTGGTACAAGGATAATCAGAAGGAACTGGATGATCTGTATGATCAGCTTGTTCATGTGCGTGACCAGATTGGAAGGAAGTTGGGATATGACGGATATACCGAACTTGGTTATTATAGAATGCAGAGAAATTGTTATGGGAAAGAAGAGGTTGGTCGATTCCGTGAGGCGGTTGTGAAATATCTTGTGCCGGTAGCGGATGCGGTATGCAGAGAGCAGGCGAAACGTATTGGAAGGGAATATCCACTGAGTTTTGCGGATGCGGCGCTGAAGTTCCGTTCCGGTAATCCAAAGCCGTGCGGAGAGCCGGAAGATATTCTTGCACAAGGCAAGAAATTCTATGATGAACTGTCTCCGGAGACCAGCAAATTTTTCAACACCATGTTGGATCAGGAACTTCTTGATGTATTATCAACGCCTGGAAAAGAAGCCGGAGCTTACTGCTCAAGCATTGCTGACTATGGAGTGCCGTTTATTTTCGCGAACTTTAATGGTACCCAGGGAGATGTGGAAGTCGTGACACATGAGGCGGGACATGCATTTGCGGCCTGGCTGAATCGCGACCGGGTACCGTACAGCCAGATCTGGCCGGGAATGGAAGCTTGTGAAGTACATTCTATGTCTATGGAATTCTTCGCATGGCCGTGGGCTGACGGGTTTTTTGGTGAAGACACCCGTAAGTTCAAGTACAGCCATCTCGCCGGTGCACTGACATTCATTCCGTATGGAACGATGGTGGATCATTTCCAGCACATTGTGTTTGAAAAACCGGATATGACACCGAAGGAAAGGCACGGAGTATGGAAAGAACTGCTGGGAATTTACATGCCATGGATGAAACTGGACGGCGAGATTCCATTTTACAGTGAAGGAGAAGGATGGCAGAGACAGCACCATATTTATTCGCTTCCATTCTATTATATCGATTATTGTATTGCACAGACGGTGGCTCTGGAGTTCTGGGCAATGATTCAGGAAGACCAGAAGAATGCGTGGGAACACTACATGGCATATACCAGACAGGGAGGAAGCCGTGTGTTTACGGAACTTCTGGAGCATGCGGGAATGGTAAGCCCGTTTGACGAAAACTGCCTGAAGACAGTAGCGGAAGCTGCAAAGAAATGGCTGAGCGAGTTCGATTTGGGAGGGATTCAATAAAAACGGGCATTGCTTTAGCGTGTTTATTTTTGTTTTTCATTGGAGGGTATTCTGCCGGTTTCCCTTTTATAAGCGCGGGAAAAATAACTCTGGCTGTTAAAACCAAGCTTTATTGCGACAGAAGACACACTTTCTCCATCCTGAAGGAGTTCGGAAGCGGTCTTCATTTTGAGTTTGATCAAATACTTATGGACGCCGATTCCCGCAAACTTCTCAAAAATGCGTTTAATTCCTGCTTCGCTGATGTTGCAGAACCTGGCTATTTCTGATATGGACGGCTGGCGATGGATATTGCTGTTCAGGTAACTGATTGCTCTGCTGAAGCATACCGCATCCGGTGCGGAGGAAGTGGAGGATACGACTCCATTTTCGGACAAATGAAGAATCAGTTGCTGAATGTAGGTACTCACTGTCTGAAAGTAAGCGGGGGAGTGAACGAAAGACTCCAGGTAGTCAATGCCTTTAGAATTCGAAGAAGAGAGATTATCTGCCTCGGATCTCATATAAGAGAGCATCCGGCAAATAATCTCTTTTTCGGATTCGGACAGAGCAAATACTTTGTTTTTGAGAAATGAAGTAAGTGATCCTTCGGCAGAAAATGAGAAAATCAGCAGATCGGCACCGACTTCCCCATGAATAAGAAATTTATGAAATTCCATCGGTTTATGAAATACGATATTACCGCGTGTAAGGTTGTAAACACGCTCATCTCCGGAGACGCAGACTTTACCGTCTATGACGTAAAGGCATTCCCAGAAATTGTGGGTTTCCCCTTGAAAAGCATACCCATCGTTATAATGCATTTCAAATAATGAATAAAGACTATTTATTATAATTTGCTCTTCAATATGATAGGCCATCCAGACTATGTTTTCTTTTTGCATACCGATATTCTCCCGTATCTGTGTCAGATTCTGCATTTGCATGCTGCGATTTAGTGGTCCCATATTCTTTGTCTATAAAATGAGCTAAAAATACATATATATGAGCTAATGAGCCATAGATATATCTTTTTGATGGTGATATTATAGCATTGTCCAGAGAAATTGAAAAGTGATTCTTATGGAGATAAAGGAGGAGAATGATATGACGGATATCAAGATCGGATTTATTGGACTCGGAAGCAGAGGCGCGAATTTGTTGGAAGACATTGTGCTTGGACAGGGGGAACACGTGACGGCGGTTTGTGATTCTTATGCTGACCGGGCGGAAAATGGAGCGGAACTGGTGAACAAAGCGGGTCAGGACAGACCTCATGTATATACAGATGCGGAGGACGTGATCCGGGATGAAGAAGTGAATACGGTGATCATAGCATCGGCGTGGGAAAGCCATGTGGAGATCGCAATCGCTGCTATGTATGCGGGGAAAGCAGTTGCGATGGAAGTAGGGGGAGCCTATACATTGAATCAGTGCTGGGATCTGGTAAAAGCCTATGAAGAGACAAAGACACCGTTTATGTTTTTGGAAAACTGCTGTTTTGGAAGACGCGAAATGATGGTACTCAATATGGTACAGCAGGGCGTATTTGGCGAGATCGTGCACTGCGCCGGTGGATACCAGCATGATCTCAGGAAGGAAGTTACATTTGGAAAAGAGAACAGGCATTATCGCCTCAGAAATTACCTGTCAAGAAACTGTGACAACTATCCGACACATGATCTGGGACCGATTGCCAAAATATTGAATATCAATCATGGAAATCGTATGCTGACACTGACATCAACGGCTTCAAAGGCGTCCGGCCTTCGTGATTATATTTTAAAGAATAAACCTGAAGATGAATTTCTGAAGAAACAGATTTTTACACAGGGAGATATCGTGACTACTGTCATCAAATGTGCGAAGGGTGAAACGATCGTGCTGACGCTGGATACAACCTTGCCTCGATATTATACCCGCAATTTTACAGTCCGGGGAACCGCGGGAATGTATGAGGAAGTGACAGATTCTGTATTTCTGGACCGAGAAGAGGATATTGCCCATGATTTTGACTGGGGAAAGACAAATATAAACAATGCTCACCTTTATGAAGAACAGTATGAGCATCCGGTCTGGAAGGAGTATCTTGCCGAAGGAGTTCAGGGAACACATGATGGAATGGACTGGTTGGAATTTAGGACTTTCTTCCGTGCACTTCGAGAAAATGCACCTATGCCAATCGATGTTTACGATGCCGCTTCGTGGATGGCAATTACTGTACTTTCGGAAATGTCTATTGCCAGAGGCGGAGCAGTGGTGGATATTCCGGATTTCACAAATGGAAAGTGGGATAGTGAGATCCTTCCAAGGGAGTAATTGTTACCGGTTTATCATTCTTACGAAAAACAGATTGTATTTTCCTATATTTTTTGTAAAAACGTCAATTGTGCTTTGCTATTATTTTTCTTATAATTGCATTTGTGAATTTTGAAAGAAAGCGGCCGCTCTCCGATAGCACTTGAAAAGCAGGAGGGCGGTCGCTTGAACGATAGCAATATATGAGAAGGGGAGCAAAAGAGCATGGCATTACAGAAAGATATGACAACAGGAAGCCCCGGGAAGATTATTTTTGAATTTACACTCCCGGTTTTTATTGGAAATGTATTTCAACAGTTTTATAATATGGCGGATACGGTGATCGTCGGGAAGTTTGTGGGAACAGGTGCTCTGGCGGCAGTGGGAAGCACCGGAACGATCATGTTTCTGATCCTTGGTTTTGTGATGGGGATGACGGCCGGATTTACGGTGCTTACTGCACAGAAATTCGGAGCCGGTGATATGAAAGCAATGCGCCAGACAGTAGCGAGTGCGACGATACTTTCTACGTTGATGTCTGTACTTCTTACCGTGGTCAGTATGGCATTTATGAAGCCGCTCCTACGGTTTATGAAGACACCGGAGGATATATTTCAGGATGCTTATGTCTATATCATGATTATCTGTGCGGGAATTTTTGCACAGATGCTGTATAATCTGCTGTCGAGCATCTTAAGAGCGCTGGGGAACAGTAAGGTTCCGTTGTATTTCCTGATACTGGCGGCACTCCTGAATATCGTGTTGGATCTTGTGTTTATTATTGTATGTAAAATGGGAACGGCAGGGGCCGCATGGGCAACCGTGACAGCGCAGGGTATCTCGGGGGTTTTATGCCTGGTTTATATTGTGAAAAAGGTATCTGTTTTACATTTGAAACGAGATGACTTCCGGTTCAAATCATATTTGATATGGAATCAACTCAGAGTGGGTTTCCCGATGGCACTTCAGTATTCCATCACAGCGATCGGAAGTATGATGGTACAAACGTCATTGAATTTGCTGGGATCCGTGCAAGTGGCAGCATTTACCGCAGCAGGGAAAGTGGAACAAATTGCAAATCAGGCATACGTGGCGATGGGAACAACGATGGCGACCTATTCGGCGCAGAACATCGGTGCCGGAAAAGTAAAAAGAATCCATCAGGGATTTCGCTCAGTCACAATGATGGGATGCGTTTATTCGGCAGTGATTGGATTGCTCATAGCGTTCTTTGGAAAATATATGACATATGTTTTCGTTTCTGATAACGTCAATACGATTATGCAGTCGGTGGATATTTATCTGAAATGTGTGGTGATGTTTTTTGTCCCGCTTATGATCGTGAATGTATACCGAAACGGAATCCAGGGAATGGGATATGGACTCATGCCGATGATGGCAGGGGTGGCGGAACTGATCGGAAGAGGAGTAGTCGCCGTGGTCGCTGCCGGAAGAAAAAGCTATGTGGGTGTGTGCCTTGCAAGTCCTGCCGCGTGGGTATTGGCAGGAAGTCTGCTTTTGGTGATGTATTTCTACATTATGAAGCATGACATGAAGAAATTCGAACAACCTGTGTCGGAATAAATTTATCTTGAAAGAAGATAAAGACTCGGCGTACTTGAATTTTGGAAGAATGGGGAAAAACTCCGCTGAATAGACTTGTAATAAGGAATTCAAGCGGAGTTTTTTATGCAGTTTTTTCTCTATATGAGCGATTTTATTGTACCGTTTCTGATTTTGGGGATTGTGATCTATGGGATCAGTATGAATGTGGATGTTTATGATACCTTCATCAAGGGAGCCAGGAGCGGATTCCTCACGGTGATCAAGATCATGCCGACGCTCATCGGGCTCATGGTGGCGGTCGGGATTCTCAGAGCGTCCGGATTCCTGGAATACATATCCGGACTTCTGGGACGAGTGACACAGTATGTCGGATTTCCGGGAGAACTGGTGCCGCTTACGGTTGTGAAAATGTTCTCTTCTTCGGCGGCAACCGGCCTTTTGCTGGATATTTTCCGGGAATATGGAACGGATTCAAGAGTGGGTCTGATCGCTTCCATCTCGATGTCATGTACAGAAACGATTTTCTATACCATGTCCGTGTATTTCATGACGGCGAAGGTGACGAAGACCAGATACACATTTGCCGGGGCGCTCGCGGCTACGTTTGCGGGGCTGGCGGCAAGTGTGGTGTTGGCTGGGATGATGTGAGAAACGATGTCTTGCTGAAAACAGTTTTTTGAAGGAGGAATCCTGCAACCGGTACTAGTATAGCGTCCCGAAAATAACTGGACCACTCACTTGCCTCCTTCTCCGATTGCGCAGGTCAAAAAGCCTCAGCGTAGCCCGCTACGCCTACGTTTTTTGACCTGCACACTCGAAGAAGTATTCTGCGTGATTGGTCCAGTTATTTATCGGACGCTATACTAGCCTGCCGGAGGATCCTCCTTTTTTAGTTGTCTTTGTTCAATTTGAAAGTGCCTTTCTGACAGATTCATACACAATATCAAACGGTGCAGGCCCCACATCCAGTACGGCCTTATGAAATTCTTTCTGCGAGAAATCGTCGCCTTGTGTTCCCGCGATTTCTTTCTTCAGATTCAGAAATTCCAGATAACCAAGATAATATTTCAAATAGTTCGCCGGATCACCGACGATGAGTTCATAGAGATTCTGGATCGCTGCGAGGTCTGTGATCCCATAGTCTTTGAAAAACACAGCGGTATCGATCAGCGTCCACCCGTCGTAATGGATTCCGATGTCGGCAAGTGTATAGAGCCCAAGAAGAACAGAAGTATTCTTCTGGTACAGGCTGGCTTCCGGTTTGGAAATCGGTGCCATGTAGTAGGACATCATTTCTGCGTAGGTTGCCCAGCCTTCTACATAGCCGCCAAAATCGAGGAGACTGCGGATCGGATCGGCGTTCTGTGAAGAAAAATATACAGTCTGATACAGGTGACCGGGATAGCCCTCATGAGCCAGTGTGGTGTAGAGGGAAAGTCCGCCGGAAGTCTGCCCCTGATTGATGTAAATCACGTTTTCGGAAATATTATCGATTGCAGGAATCATGTAAAATGCAGGACTTAAGTAATCCTCCAGAGCGGTCGGGACATATTTGACAGAGGTCTCTACGTCCGGAATCTCTGGAAACGCACCGTTGATCTTCTGCCTCAGGTCATTTAACATCGAAGAAGGCGCCATGGAATCCAGAACCGACAGAAGCTGATCGGAATAAAGAACCTCTTCCATGGCAGTCAGGTCTTCTATGATCTGTTTTTGAGTCATTTTCTTCAGATCTTCGATGGAATCGGAGATGCCGGTTTTACTGCGGACCAGGATCTCATAATAGGTTTTCCCATCGGGTAAATAGCAAAGCCCTTTCTCATTCGTTCCGTTTCCTTTTAATGCATTTAAAGAATCGGCAAGTTCCAGATATGCAGGGAAAATCACATTCTGAAGCGCTGCGTCGTTCTGTGAAATAAGGCTGCTCCGTTCCTCATCGGAAAGCTCCAGAGAATCCAGCCGTTCTTCAAATGTTTCGTACAGATAATTATCTTCTCCCATTTCTACAAAGGAAATGCATTGGCTCGTAACAGAATCCACCTGATAATCCGGCATAAACATGCCGACGTCGATACGGGCATTTTCAAATGCAATCAAAGAATCAAAATAGTCATCGGTATCTTCCAGAAGTTCCAGATATGTTTCGGCATCTTCGACACTGTAAAACTGAAATTCCGAGAGCAGGACAGGAAGCTGGGCGTGAATGCCGGTGATTGGCGATAGAGGATCCTGGTAAAGGAGATATTCCGCCATTTGTGAGGAAGTATCCAGATAAGAGTCCAGAATTTCGTATGTCAGCCGATTCTCCTCAGAAAGAGAGGCGGGATGAAACTGATGAAGCGATGCCTGGCAGTTCTCAATCGAAGCCAGAGCAGCATCCGGATCGCTGGGAAAGCTCCCGTATGTAACGGGGCAGTCCGAAATACCGTAATCGGCTGGATTGCGAAGGGTGTAGTGAAGGCTGATCGTGTTGGAAGAAACTTCACGGCAAAAAAGATCGTGGGTGAATTTACGAAATGCTTTATCTTCATTGGTTGAAAAGCTGATCTGACTGCAGCCGTTCAGCATAGTAAGAATTATGAAAAAGGGAAGAATGAGAGAAATTCGTTTCTTCTGGGAGTGAAGAAGGTGATAGGACATAGAGACTCCATAAGATTTTTTATTAATATATGAAGAAATAGGGAAAAAAAGAAATAAAAGATATTGACGAAATGCGAAAAATGTGGATAATATTCATAGAAACGACAAGTGACAAGACAGATGACAAGTGACAAGATGACATGCCGGATGGCAATGGAAAATGGAGGGTTTATGAAAGAGTTTCTAAAGAAAAAGAACATTATTTTCTCTGCAAAGAGATATGGGATCGATGCACTCAGTGCAATGGCCCAGGGGCTGTTTGCGTCTCTTCTGATCGGTACGATCATCAGTACGATTGGAGAACAGACCGGAATTGAGATCCTTGTGATGGTGGGAGCTTATGCAAAGGGAGCAACCGGTGCTGCGATGGCGGTATCCATCGGATATGCGCTGCAGTGTCCTCCGCTGGTATTATTTTCACTGGCGGCGGTAGGTATGGCGGCAAACGAGCTGGGAGGAGCAGGCGGACCGCTTGCGGTTCTGGTCGTGACGATTTTCGCTGCTGAATTTGGAAAACTGGTTTCCAAAGAAACCAAAATTGATATTATTGTAACACCGATGGTGACGATCGGAGTCGGCGTTCTGCTCAGCCTCGGATGTGCGCCTGCAATCGGCAAGGCGGCGAGCACCGTAGGAACTGCAATCATGTGGGCGACAGAACTGCAGCCATTCTTTATGGGAATTCTGGTATCTGTGATCGTAGGAATTGCACTGACACTTCCGATCAGCAGTGCGGCAATCTGTGCGGCTCTTTCTCTGACAGGGCTTGCCGGAGGGGCGGCAGTGGCCGGATGCTGTGCCCAGATGGTCGGATTTGCGGTGATGAGTTTCAAGGAAAATAAATGGGGCGGACTCTTTGCCCAGGGAATCGGAACTTCCATGCTTCAGATGGGAAATATCGTTAAGAATCCGAAGATCTGGCTCCCGCCAATTCTGGCTTCAGCAATCACAGGCCCGATTGCCACCTGTATCTTCCGCCTTCAGATGAACGGAGCGGCGGTTGCGTCCGGAATGGGAACCTGCGGCCTTGTGGGACAGATTGGTGTGTACACCGGATGGGTGAGTGATATCGCAAACGGAGCGAAAGCCGCGATCACAGCAATGGACTGGATCGGCCTGCTCCTGATCTGCTTTATCCTGCCGGGACTTCTGTCATGGCTGATCGCGATTCCGATGCGCAAGAAAGGCTGGATCGGAGAAAACGATCTGAAACTGGATCTGTAAAAGAAGATTTAGACGAATACATATAAGAAAAACGAGTAACCAAACCGGATCGAAGAGGTTACTCGTTTTTTTACTTGTTATGAATTGCTGTGGCTTTTGACAAAATCAAGAAACCGAAGCGTTGCCGGGGCTGCGGCTGCATTTTCAGAATAAGCGACACCCAGAACACGCGTATAGTGGCTGGAAAAAGAACGGACACAGACGTCAAAAGGCGCATTGGTCAGCAAAAGACGCGGAAGTACGGTAATACCGAAACCTGCTTCCACCATTTTCAAAGTGGCAAAATCCTCGTTCAGCCGGTAGCGGATCTTAGGGGTAATGTTGTTCATGGCGAAAATATTTCCCATCTCGTAATCCAGACCATCAGAGGAAAGAATAAAGTTCTCATTATCGATATCGGCAAGAGATACTTCGGCCTGAAATGCAAGCGGGTGACCGGCGGGGGTGACCAGCATCAGCTCATCCGTTCCCACCGGAATAAAGGAAGATTCCGGGACAGAATAGCGGGAGACGAAGATACAGTCCAGTTCGCCGCTGTGGAGACGTTCTTTCAATCCGCTGAAACCATCGACCGTAAGTTCAAAGTTGATATTCGGATAGACGGAAGAGAATTCCTTCAGAATATCCGGGAGCCAGTGATAGGCGATGCTCTGGATTGTACCGATCCGGATATATCCGGTATCCAGTCCGTTCAGTCTCGCCGCAAGCCGGTTGATCTGCTGCTCTTCCCGGCAGATGATCCGAAGTGATTCAATGATCTCCTCGGTGCCAAGCAGAAGATCCATGCCGGATTTGGAACGCTTGAACAGGGGAAAACCAAGCTCTTTCTCATAACTTCGGATCGCCTGGCTGATGGCAGACTGCGTATAATTCAGTTTTTCGGCCGTTTTAGAAATACTGTGTGTCTCGCAGACATCCAGAATGATTTCATATTTATTCATGCGAACTCCTTCTATTAAAAAAAGTGATACTACCTATTAAAATAATTTGCTTTTCGAATTGCTTTTTATCTTTTATTATAAACATGGATGAATGTTTTTTGTCAAGAGGGGGACGGGTACATAGTCACCCAGTCACTGCCTCAAATGCATACTAAATAGGAGGAGAAATTTATGGGAACAGAATTCTGGAATGGAGCAGAAGCGGCACATAGACGAGTGATGATGAAAGCGGCCGGATATTCAGATAGTGATATCCGCAAGAAACCGCATATTGGTGTACCGAATTCATATATGGAGGGATCACCGGGATCCGCACATCTGCGCCAGATCGCGGCAGCAGTCAAAGAAGGAATCTGGGCAGCAGGAGGCGTGCCGGTTGAATTCGGAATTCCGGCAACATGCGGAAACATTGCAAATGGAGCGGAAGAACTGAAATACGAACAGGTAGGACGCGACATCGTGGCCATGTCGGTAGAATTTGTCAGCCGTGTCCACAATTTTGACGGACTGGTTATGGTAGCATCCTGTGATAATATTATTGCCGGCTGCTATCTGGCGGCAATGCGCCTGGATATCCCTGCCATGGTGGTGACAGGGGGATCTATGCAGCCGGGACAGTATTGCGGCAAAACAGTCGTAGAAGCGGATCTGGATGCAGCACGTTTCTCAGGCGCCGATGAGAGTGAACTGATGGAAATGGAAGACAATGTCTGCCCGTCATTTGGTGCATGTCCGTCCATGGGAACAGCGAATACGATGCAGATGCTGGGGGAAGTATTGAATCTGGTACTTCCGGGAACGTCAACGATCCCTGCAACCGATAATGCAAAACTTCGCAAAGCCCGTGAAGCAGGAAAATATGCGGTTCTGATGGCAAAAGCAGGAAGAAAACCTTCCGATCTGATCACGAAGGAAGTTCTGGAAAATGCAATCATGTTTGACATGGCGGTAGCCGGATCAACCAATGCGGTACTGCATCTGCTGTCTTATGCATACGAACTGGGAATCAAATTGACACTGGAAGACTTTGAACATTATGCCAAGGAAATCCCGTGCATCAATGCAGTCGTACCGAGCGGCCCGTATACGGTAGTAGATTTTCACTATGCCGGAGGCGTACCGAATGTCATGAAAATGCTGGAGAGCAAACTGCATACAGACGCACCGAGCATGTACGGATGTCCATGGAGCGAAGTGCTGTCCAAAGTAACCGCACAGGAAAATAAAGTAATCCATTCTCTGGACCGTCCGCTGTTCCATGAACCGGGACTTAAGATCCTTCGCGGAAATCTTTCCCCGAACGGAGCAATCGTACGTCCGACAGCGGTTTATGACGAAGTGAAGTACATGAAAGGCAAAGCAAAAGTATTTGAAAATGACCGTTCCGCATTTGAAGCAATTCAGGGTGGACAGATCGTGCCTGGCGATATCATTGTAATCCGCTATGAAGGATGCAAAGGCGCACCGGGAATGAAAGAACTGATGCTGAGTATTGATGCTCTGATCGGACTTGGATTACATAAGAGTGTAGGACTGATTACCGATGCCAGATTCTCCGGATTTAACTTCGGTGCTATTATCGGGCACGTTTCACCGGAAGCATATGACGGAGGTACGATCGCACTGGTGGAAAATGGAGATGAGATTGTGATCGATATTCCGAACGGTGAAGTATCGCTTCTGGTATCCGATGAGGAACTGGCAAAAAGACGTGAAAACTGGGTATGCCCACCGCTTAAGGAAGAGAAGGGATGCCTGAACATTTACGCAAAGATGTGCCGCCCGGCAGAAGAAGGCGGAGCGATGCAGCCGTGGGGACTGGACGCAAAATTCAAATAATAAGATTTTAGGAGAGTGAAAAGATGCTGTTATTATCAAGAGAAGATATTAAAAAAGTATTTACTATGAGGGATGCAATCGAGGCGGATAAGGAGGCGTTCCGTCTGGTTGTTGAGGGAAAATGCGATTCCCCGCTCAGAACAAATATCCAGGCGCCGAAATATGACGGATGTTTTTTGTTTATGCCGGCCTATGTAGAAGAAATGGATACCGCTGCGGTGAAGATCGTCAACATTTTTCCGCACAATATTGACCAGGGAAAGCCGTCCTCTCCGGCACAGGTTCTTCTGATTGACGGAAAGACCGGAATCGTTACGGCTGTGCTTGACGGAACCTATGTGACCCAGATCCGTACAGGTGCGGCTTCCGGCGCGGCATTCGACGTATTGGCGAAGAAAGACTGCCGGATCGGTGCACTGATCGGGACCGGAGGACAGGCAGCGACTCAGCTGGAAGCAATGCTGGAAGCAAGAAAACTGGAGGAAGTCCGGGTTTATGACCTGAATTATGAGCGTACTGCCGCATTTGCAGAAAGAATGCAGGAAGAACTGAAGGCATACGGAGCAAAGATTATTCCGGTTCATTCTTCCGATGAAGCAATCGATGACGCGGATCTTCTGATCACCGTGACACCATCTTCCAAACCGGTGTTTGACGGAACAAAGGTGAAAGCCGGAGCGACCATTAGCTGTGTCGGAGCATACCAGCACCACATGCAGGAGATGGATCCGGCAATCCTGCCGAGAGCATCCAAGATTTATTTCGATTCGAAAGAGGCGGTGCTGTCTGAATCCGGAGATATTCTGATTCCATTAGAAGAAGGAATCATCACCGAAGAAGACTTTACAGGAGATCTTGGAATGGTACTGAAAGGGGAACTCGTAGGCAGAGAAAATGATGAGGAAATCATTGTTTTCGAGACCGTAGGAGTTGCGGTTCAGGATCTGGTGGCTGCCAAGAAGATCTATGAAAAAGCGGTGGAAGCAAATGTAGGAACTGAGTGGAAATAGAATAAAATAGATTCAAAAAAACTTTCAGAAATTGTGTTCTCATTGATAAAATGCATGTATATTTTGTGGCCTTTGTGTCAGGATGGGCAGCGTTTGGAGCGTTTATCACGATCATTCCATGGGAAGCAATCTATGTCGTTGATATTCTCGGGATTCTGTTTCCACAGCTGAAAGCAGGAAAGCCGTTGTACTCGTTGGCGGGAGCGGATATCTATATCGGGCATATTGTTGTCGGGACGATTATATCCATTATCTTGTATCTGATTAACCGGAGAGGTGTGGCGACATCCGCTACACTTCAGAGGATCCTTTGCTTCGCACTGGTTGGAGCGAGAATCCTTGCCGGATTTGAGACGATTCCGCAGGGGATTGAGAGTGCAGGAGGAAATACGAAGAGTGTCGGGAAAACGGTTGTTATTACGGTAGTACTGTCCTGCGTATTTTATGCACTTTTGCTGATTCTTCTGTTTATTCCGAATCAGCCAGTATTTATGGGCGGAACGGCTGTTGGACTCTTCTTTGCGTGGATGATGACCGGCGTGTTATTATATGTCCTCGACTACAGACAGAGACAGAAATATTCCAAACTGAAAAGGGCGTCATTCCTGTTTGCAAGTATGTCCGTTTCCGATATCAGCAATCCGGCATTTATGGATCTGTTTGAAGAGGATTACAGAATCATGTCGTTTGTTGTCCCGAAAGATGCAACTTATGTCGGGCAAAATCTGATGGATCTGGGATGGGGCAAGAATCAGAGCATATTCATCGTAAAAATCGAGCATGGTACAGAGATGCTGATGCTGCCGTCCGGGAAAACAGTAGTATATGGCGGAGACCGTGTATTTGCAGTCGGACTTTCCAAATCGATACAGAAATTCATCGATTATCAGGATGTCGGAGCGAAGTATACGATCAGTACACTGAAAGATTTCATGGGATTCGGTGAGACAGAGAGACAGTCGCCACTTGTCTGCGTAGAAGTGAAAGTGACCGGAAAAGAACCGTATTGCGGGAAAGAGCTGAAAGATACCGGAATTCAGTCGGAGGAGCACTGTATGATCGTGGGTATCAAGCGTGAAGATGATACGATTATGATGCCGCATGCCACAACCGTGATCCGGCAGGGAGATGTTCTATGGGTAATGGGAGCGGAAATGAATGTTGAGCATCTGGAAGCGTTAAGTAAAGAATAAAAAATAAGCAACGAATGGTAAAGCGCCGTTTCAAGAGATAAAATACTTGAAACGGCGCTTTTTTTCATTGTTTTACAAAAGAAATGAATAAATTCGTTACAATGAAGACAGAGGGGAACAAAATCAATTAATTGGAGGGTGTAAAAATGGGAGAAAGAATCATAACGGAGGAAATCATACAATCTTTTCATCAATATTTAGTTCAGGAAGAAAAAAGTACGGCAACAATCGAGAAATATCTTCGCGATGTCCGGACCTTTTCAACGTATATCGGTTACCGGATGTCCAGTGACGAAGACATTCTGATACCTGAAGACCAATTTGACCTCTGCCACCAGGCCATGCTGGATTACGGAATGCAGCCCGCAGGCCAGGGACAAGATATTCATACAGAACACGAAGTCCCATATGGAAAGCCGGGAAGTCCACTTTACATCGAATTACATAAGTGCCTCTTTCCGCCTAAGTCCGATGCGTATGGAGATTTGAATCGCTTTTTCAAAAAAGTTCAGGATAGGGCAGTCAAGGTATCCATTGATGGAGAAGAGATAGTCACCATGGACCATACAGACCATTTATTCTATCTGATCTGCCATGCGTTTAAGCATTTCCTGCATAGTGGCTTTGGAATCCGGCAAGTCTGCGATATTGTCCTCTTTGCCAATCATTATGGAAAAGAGATTGACTGGATTCGGATCTTGCGGCAATGTCGGGAGATTCATGCGGATGTATTTACGGCAGCACTGTTCCGGATTGGGCAGAAGTATTTGACGTTTGATCCGGTATTGGCCGGTTACCCGAAGGAATGGCAGGAGATTCAGGTGGACGAGCAGCTGATGCTGGATGACCTGTTGGATGCCGGTATTTATGGAGATGGTACGATGAGTAGGAAGCATAGCAGCAACATTACCTTGAATGCGGTTTCTGCGCAAAAACAGGGAAAAAAGGCGGAGCATTCTGTTCTGAAGACGCTGTTCCCACCGGCGAAAAGTATGGAAAGACGGTACCCATACCTGAAAAAGTATCCGATGCTGTTGCCGGTTGCGTGGGTCAGCCGAATTTTAAAATATCGTAAGGAAATCAGCAAAAGCCAGAACAATGATGCGGCTCAGGCTGTGGCCATCGGGAACAGGCGTGTGGAGCTGCTGAAGCAGTATAAGATTCTTGATAAATGATAATTGCTGCAATTTTACAGAGGATTATGGATGAGTTTCGATTTACGGAGGGAGAAGCAATATGAAGTTGGAGAAAGAATTTGTTTTACGGGAAATTGCGGGTGACTATGTTATTATTCCGGTCGGGAAGACGGTGATAGAGTTTAATGGACTTATTACGGTAAATGAAGTAGGGGTATCCATTTGGAACATGCTTCAGAATGAGGTTACATTTGACCAGATCGTTCAGGGCATATTAAATGAGTATGAGGTAGAAGAAAGTGTCGCCAGAGAAGATATTCGGGAGTTTTTAGATCAATTGATTGATGGAGGAATTCTTACAGAGGATAAGGAAAATGGAGAAGAGTAGCCCATATGTAACGCTTACGGCAGAACAATTTTACATAGATAAGACGGCGATACTTGAGAGGGGAATGGAAGAATTCCCTTCTATTTATATAGAAGGAGCAGCGGCGTCGGGGAAGACAACTGCTGTCAGACTTTTGCTGAGGAAAAATCCGGATATGAAAGCGTATATTCTGGAAATGAAAGAAGAAGCAGAAGCCATCAAAAAGCTGGATGAAATAGTAAAGAGCCGGGAAGAATGGAATAGACCAGGCTGGATCATTTTTGAAGATATGCATTCGGCGCTTAGCGAGGTTACGATAAAGAAGATAGCAGACTGCATTTGGAACCTTCCGGCAGGATGGCATGCGATTCTGATCGGGCGGGATCGGCCGCATGAGGGATTTCTGGATCTTATATGGAAAAGAAAGATGCAGATCATTTCACAGGAACATCTGCATTTTACAGAAAAAGACATTCGAAAGCTGACGGATTACTTCGAGAGTGATCTTGATCCCGGGGAAATCTATGAACAGACCGGGGGATGGGCCGGATGTGTGGATATGATGCTTCGATTATCGCAAGCGGATCCACCCGCTGCCAGAAGAAATGCCCGGGAGATAAAAGCATCGTATGAGATAACGGCGTATATTAAGAAATACATTTTGGACACGCTCTCAGCAGAAGAAAATGAAATCATGCGCCGGGCTGTGATTTGCCCATGGATAAATGAAACAATGTGCAGGGAGATTTGGCAGCTTCCGTGGGCGTCAGATAGTCTGCAAGATTTATGCCGCAAAGGGCTTTTGGAATATGACAAAGAGAAAGAACGATGGAAAATAGCCCCCATGTTTCGGGATATGCATTTTCCGGAGACGAATCCGATTTTCTGGAAACATCTTGCAAACTGGTATCATCAGAACGGAAATGTAGCAGAGGCGCTTTTTTGCCTGAAAAAGTCTCATGATGAGGAAGCCTATCGCGCGTGTATGCTTCAGAATTATGCAAAAATTCCATTTCTGGAAATCCCTTATTCAGAGGTCATGGGATGGAAAGGAACCGACCCCAGACTGTGCTATCTGAGAGGCGTTTATTGTTACACAAGACAAAAACCGGACGGCATAAATCTGGAAATACAGAATCTGAACATTTCTGAGAAAGATGCACACGAGAAAAGGGAAATTTACTTAAATCTGATCTTCCTGAAACCGGATCTTGATCTGGACTTCTGGCTTGGGCTGCTGGAGCAATATAGCCGGGAGAAAGAACATTTCCATTTATATAATATCCTGGGAAATTCCCATACATATCTCTGCGGAGTGCGGGACCTGTCCAGACTTTTTGCCTGTACAAAGCGTGAAGAGAACCGGAAGGCAAAGATATGGAAGGAGCATTTGGGGAAAGAAGAGTGGAAATGTTATCAACTGGCGCGAATCGACTATTATCTTGAGACGGAACGCAAAGACACCATTCCTATGGAAGAATGGGAATTGCTTTTCGCACAGGAAGATGCAGAGAATTCCAGAAGGAGCCCGTGGCAGCAGCGCCTGGCAAAGCTGTATCTTCTATATAAATTGCAGCGTCTGGCACCGAAAGAAGACCACAAAGAACAGATTTCCAGCCTGGAAAATTCTTTGATGAAGGAAGAAAATCAGGTTTGCCTAAAAAATACAGAAGCAGTCAGCAGTTTGTTTGCTCCCGTCAGAAATGAACAGGAACGCCTTACAAGATGGCTGCTCAAGTCCGATAAAAACATGGGAATCTCTGTAAAAGAAGATAATTACGATCAGCTGTTTTGCCAGGTAAAAGGATATTTGCACTTGAACCAGTATAAACGTTCCGAAAAAATACTTCGCCATTTAATTCCGTATCTCCAGTTTTACCGGCGCAATAAATATCTGGCGGAATTACTGTTCCAACAGGCTGTTATTTTCTGGGATGAAGGCCTGCACGGTCAGGCACTTCGTAAAACGATCGAATCCTTTATGGTTTCCGGTGAAGCCCGCTATGTCGGATTTTACACGGTGTATGAAAAAAAGGGCGAAGAAGTACTGGAGGAATACATTGACTGGCTGAGCAAAAACTCCCCGGGCGGCTGGCACAGGAAGAAAAAATACAATTACGGAAATGTACTTCGCATGCCCAAAGAAGACTACATGGAAGTTGTACTCCGGTGCGCCAGACGGGAAGCGAGAATCAGTCGTTCCGCTGAAGAAGCGACAGAAGAGCATTTGACGATGATGGAAACCATTATACTCCAAGATATTAACCGCGGCCTTACCAACGCGGAGATCTGCGAAGAACTGAACCTGAAGCTCCCGACGGTAAAGAGCCATATTTATAATCTGTATAAGAAGCTGGGGGTTAACAGCAGAGTTCAGGCGATACTGAAGGGGAAAGAACAGGGGATATTGGATTAGAGGGGATTGAACCTGGTTAGCTTAAACTATAATAGGTTGGGAAAAACTATCGGAGATGTTTGGAAACATTTCCGGTAGTTTTGCATATTTAGAGGCTGTGCAAAGAGAAAACTCTGTGCTATACTAATCACACATCAAAATCTCAGACGGAGTCCGATCCGGACAAATAAAATCTATTCGTCTGAACAACCGTTATCCAAAGCGGTTCAAAATTCAAAGGCAGTTTCGCCGGATATTTCAACTTTGATGAACAAAAGAACAGAATACGGAGGTAGTAGTATGGGCCAGAGCAATGCTGCAGTGCGGCAGTGGATGGGGAATCCAAAACGATTTGCAGATTTATTTAACGCAACAGTATTTAACGGGGAGCAGGTGATCCGGGAAGGCATGTCGGCGGAGGATTGTCTGGATGGTGACTTGAGCAGTCAGATCCGGACGATTTGGGATGACAGTTATTATAGTTCCCTGACCGGAGATTATCCGGTGACTCTGCAGGTCAGCAATAGTGCCGGAGATGTGTGCCAAGTGGAAATCGAGATGACTGTTACGGAAGCAAATGACCGTGAGGAAAACGGAAAAGAGTATCCGCTTCTTTCGGATTATATTGTATACACGAAAGTAAATCAGATAATCGATCCGGAATCTTTGATTATAGGAATCGAGAAAAATGGGACAGAATATCTGTATGAAGAGGATGAAGAGTTCCTGGCCGGGACGAGGGAGGCCATTCGGATCGATTCGAAAGTGGACTATGCGAATCCCGGGGTATACACGGTAGAATACAGTTACACCGGTGAAAATGCATCGACAGCGGTTACGAAGCTATTTGTAGTTGTGGAGGAAGAGTAGAATGAGCAGAGAGGAAAGACAACGGGAAGAAATCGCGGAGGCTGTCGATACGGGAATCGACCTTTTTACTCTGGTGCAGGATCTTCTTCGTAACTGGTGGGCAATCATTCTGGGAGCGCTTGCAGGGGCGATGCTGTTTTATGTTGCGGCAAATTTAAAGTATGTTCCGGAATATACGTCGACAGCTACCTTTGTGGTCGGTTCGAAAGAAAGCAATTATTCTTACAGCAATTTAAGCGCGACTTATAATATGGCACAGGTTTTGGAGAAAACACTGAAAAGCAATGTGATGAAAAAGATCATCTGTGAAAATCTGGGGATAGAAGAGGTAGATGCGAAGATCCAGACAGACGTTATGGAAGGAACCAATCTGCTTACCTTGAGTGTGACGGCAAATAACGCAAGAGAATCCATTGATATTATCCGCACGATCATGGATCATTATACTGAAGTATCTATTTACACGGTTGGAAATGCAGTATTAAACGTTCTGGAGGAACCGAAGATGCCGTACGCGTCCGCGAACCCGCTGGATGCGCGTGCCCAGGCAAAGAAAGGGTTTCTTGCAGGTGCGGCAATCTGTACGCTGCTATTCGGGCTGTTGTCGGTGATGCACAATACGGTAAAGCAGGAAAATGAGATCGAGAAGAAACTGGATGCAAGAAGTCTTGGATCGATCAGTTTCGAATATAAATATAAGACTGTAAGAGATGTGTTAAGCCGAAAAAAAGCGGCGGCTCTGATTGATAACCCGCTTGCCGGATTTCCCTTTGTAGAAAGTTATAAAAAGGTGACTGCAAAGGTAGAATATCAAATGGCGAAAGAGGGGAGAAAAGCCCTGGTCGTGACCAGTGTGTCTGAGAATGAAGGAAAATCTACGGTGGCGGCGAATCTTGCCATCAGTCTCGCGGACCAGGGGAAGAAAGTGATCCTGATAGATGGCGATATTCGCAGACCTTCCCAGTTTCTTATTTTCAATCAGAAGGAAACAGAACAGAAAGAGCTTGGTGAGTTCTTAAAAGGTTCCAGCCATTTGTCGGATATTCTGATAACGGGAGACAGACCGCGTTTGTTTTTTCTGGGCGGAAGAAATTGCTACTCTTCTTCCACAGAACTGCTATATTCGGAGCGCTTGCCCATCCTGCTGGAAGCATGCCGCAAGAGTGCGGATTATGTGATCATTGACACTCCTCCGGCAGGACTTCTGGGAGATGCACAGGTGTGGGCGCAGTATGCGGATGCCGTGCTCATGGTGGTGAGGCAGAATTATATGCTGGCTGAAGATGTAAATGACATTTTGGATGATTTTCGTGACGGTCACGCGAAAATTCTGGGAGTTGTTCTAAACGGTGTGAAATCATTTGCCGGTGCGGCAGATAATACGATCGGGCGCTATTATGGGAAATATGGTGAGTATGGATATTACGGACACTATAATCATAGAAGGAAATAAGGTACATGGAAGAGTATAAAGAAGTATTTGAAAATGAATCAAGAAGAGAGTTGGAAAAAATTGATATTACTTCGCTTTTTGTGGATTTTTGCCAGGGGCTGCGTAAACTATGGTGGTTGATCCTTGTATTGACCGTCGTGTTTGCGATAAGAGGGTATTTTTCAACAAGTACCAGTTATGTCTCGCAATATGTGGCAGAGGCTACGGTATCGGTTACATCTTCTACAGGCAGCTCGGCAGAAGATATGGCACAGATTTTCCCATATATTCTAAGCAGTGGAGTTCTCGCGGATGTTGTGGCGGAGGATATGGGGCTTACGCAGATCCCCGGAACGGTCAGCGCGGTGGCGGATGAGGGGACGAATCTATTGACCATTTCCGTGACGTCGAGTGATCCGCAGGCGGCATATAACACCCTTCAGTCTGTCCTAAAGAACTATCCGGAGGTAGCAGAATTTGTCGTAGGAAAGACGAAACTGACCGTATTGGACGAAACGGGAATCCCGTCTGACACAAGAAGAGAAGAAGTAATCCGCGGCTCGTATAAGCGAGGGGCACTTAAGGGTGCCGGCTTCGGATTTGCGATACTGGCGTTTTATGTTCTTACAAGAAGGACTGTGAAATCAAAGAAAGAATTGAAAAATCAAATCAATCTGATGGATTGCGGAAGTATTCCGTATATTCAGGTTAAGAAGAGAAAAAAGAAGACTTTCAATAATTCTCTTTGTCTGTTAAATGAAAGAATTTCGCAGGGATATGTGGAAGCAATCCGTAAGCTTCGGATCAAGGTCATGAAAGATATGGAGGAGAATCAATTCAAATCAATCATGATTACCAGTTCCATACCGGGGGAAGGCAAAACAACACTTGCAGTCAATCTGGCAATTTCGATTGCAAATCAGGGAAAGAAAGTAGTATTGATTGATTGCGACATGAGAAATCCGTCTGTCGCCGGAGTGCTGAAAGATCAGGAAACTCATCCGGGACTGGGTGCTGTTTTGAAAAAAGAAACCGCTCTGAATGACGCATTGACCCGTGTAGAAACAGGTAAGGGAAGTCTTGAAATTCTGTACGGTGGGAATAATGATGAAAAGAACACAAAGCTGCTGGGAACAAAACGAATGGAAGCACTGATTCATACGTTGAAAAAACAGGCGGATCTTATTATACTGGATACAGCACCATCCGGTATTCTGGCCGATGCGGCGGTTCTTGCAAGGTATGTGGATGCGGCGCTCTATGTGATCCGATATGATCATACCAAGATGCAGCAGATCCGGGAAGGGATCCAGTCACTTGTAATGAGCGGTATTCACCTGATCGGTTACACCTTTAACGGGGACAACCAAAGCCGCGGTCGTGGCTACGGATATGGCTACGGCTACAAACGCTATAGTGGTTACAGTCGGTATGGCGTGAAAAAAGAATCGGACTCATACAGGCATTATGGAAATGTCCAAAAGGGTACACAGGATCAATATGGGCGAATCATTAAAGAATAGGAGGAGACAGATGAGATTTTTCAGAAGAAATAGAAAAAGAAAAATTCTTGGGTTATTGTTATTGGCAGCTATATTACTGAATGTTGGAATATATGGATCAATCGCATGGAAATATTATCAGGATGTTGTCTCGATCGTACCGGAAGATCAGGTGGACCCAACCGCAAAAAGTGTAAAAATAGCACAGGAAGATCCCAAGGATGAAGATGTTTTCAATGTACTTTTAGTTGGTACGGATTCCCGCGATCCGAATTCCGATATGGGACGTTCTGACAGTATGATGCTTGTATCGTTCAATAAGAGTAAGAATAAATCAACGGTCGTGTCTTTTCTGAGGGACTCATTAGTAGATATTGACGGATACGGGAAAAGCAGGCTGGGACACACTTATGCATATGGAGGAATCGGACTGACGATCAATACGATCAACAAGACCTATGACCTGGATATCCAGAATTATATAACCATTGATTTTGAAAATCTGGTCAGTATTATTGATGAAATCGGCGGGGTAAAAGTTTTCATTACGGAAGAAGAGGCAGAATACTACCGTCAGAACGGAATGCCGGATATACAGAGCGGCGATATGACCTTAACCGGATCACAGGCTTTGGCCCATGCACGCAATCGTACACTTGGAAGCGATTTTGAACGGACCAGACGACAGAGAAGCGTTATGTACGGAATCTACCGCCAGATTATGGCGGAGAAAGATGCTTCCGCCATCCTGCCTCTGATCAATTACTGCATGAATCATGTGAAGACAAACATGAGCGTGACGGAGATTTATGATCTGGCAAAACAAGTATTGGAGATCGACAACCTGAGGATGCAGCAGGCAAGTATGCCGACCGAAGGGGCATACCAGCCGGTTACCTATGAAGGAATGGACGTGCTGGAAATCGATATTGAAGCAAATAAAAAATATTTGAATGAATTGTTGTACTAAGTGGGAGAGCAGTCCGCAGTAAGAATTAAAAACCGCATCATTTCTGGTAAAGAATTATTGGAAATGGTGCGGTTTTTGATTTGAATCTGGCAGCAGCTTATTGACATTGCAGAAAAATTTGGTGTATCATGATTGCGCGCACAAATAAAATGTGAAAAAAAGGACGGAAATATGTAAGGAGGCAGAGTAATGGGACAGCAGTCTATGCAGAATATGGAGGATCAGTACAATCCGCTTGGCTTTGAAAAAGAGTCAAAGCTATTGGTGAATTTTGCAATTCCGTGCATTATATCCATGCTGGTCACAGCGTTATATAATATTGTGGATCAGATTTTTATTGGTCAGGGTGTAGGAATGCTTGGAAATGCGGCAACGAATATCGCCTTTCCACTATCGACGACATGCACAGCGATTTCCCTGCTGATCGGAATCGGAGGTGCAACGAATTTCTCTTTGAAACTGGGGGAAGGGGAGGAAAAGGAATCCGCCGGATATGCCGGAAATGCTATTGTTCTGATGGGTATCTTCGGAATCTGTCTGCTTGCGGTTGTCTTATTGTTTCTGACTCCGATGCTGAAGTTTTTCGGTGCGACCAGCGATGTACTGCCGTATGCGGAGGAGTACACCAGGATTGTGGCAATTGGATTTCCGTTTCTGATTGCAAATACCGGTATGAGTAAACTGATTCTGGCAGATGGCAGTCCGAATTATTCGATGATGTCCATGCTTGCCGGGGCAATTGTAAATACGATTCTGGATCCGATTTTTATTTTTGCATTCCACATGGGAATGTCAGGTGCCGCGCTCGCAACCATTATCGGACAGATCCTTTCATTTGCGATCAGCCTCCGCTATATGTTTTGTTTTAAGAATATTCGTCTGGAGAAGGGATGTTTCCGGATGAAGAAAATCCGGTGTTTGAATATTTTCAAGCTGGGAATGAGTGCATGTTTCAATCAGATTGCAATGGCAGTTGTGCAGATCGTGATGAACAATACGCTTGCATATTATGGGGCATGTTCCGTTTATGGAAGTGATATTCCGCTTGCATGTGCGGGAATCATATCGAAGGTAAATATGATCTTTATGTCGTTTATCATCGGAATCTCCCAGGGGGTACAGCCGATCATCGGTTACAATTACGGGGCGAAGAAATACAATCGTGTACGGAAGACTTATCTTCTTGCAGTGGGAACGGCAACGGTGCTTTCGGGTATTGCATTTTTCTGCTTCCAGGTGTTCCCGAGACAGATCATTTCTGTATTTGGGAAGGGAAGTGAGCTTTATTTCCAGTTTTCCGAACGGTATTTTCGTATTTTCATGTTCCTGACGCTGATCAATGGAATTCAGCCGGTTACGTCCAATTTCTTTAATTCCATCGGGAAATCAAGACTGGGTGTGTTTATGTCGCTGACAAGACAGATTCTGTTTTTGCTCCCGCTCATTATCATTTTCCCTATATTCATGGGAATCGACGGAGTCATGTATGCGGGACCGATTGCCGATGCGGCGGCTGCGATTGTGTGCGGTTTCTTTACACTGAGAGAACTGAAGGAATTGAAAATGCTGGAGCTTAAGAGGAAAGAGGAATAAGAGAGGGAGAGTTCAATATGCTTACATCATTAGCATTCATTTTTTTGGTAGGGCTTAGCCTTGCGGCAATCTGCCAGCGTATCCGGCTTCCGAGAATTATCGGAATGCTTGTTACGGGGATCCTGTTGGGACCGTATGTATTGGATCTGCTGGATGGTTCGATTCTTGGAATATCACCTGATCTGCGGAAGATGGCTCTGGTCATTATTCTCATCAAGGCCGGTCTTTCTCTGAATATCAAGGATCTGAAGAAGGTAGGACGTCCGGCTCTTATGCTTGCGTTCGTTCCGGCCAGTTTTGAGATGCTTGCGTATACGGTATTTGCACCGTTTCTTTTTGATATTACACGAATTGAGGCGGCGGTAATGGGGGCTGTGCTCAGTGCGGTCTCACCTGCTGTTGTGGTGCCGAGGATGGTCATGCTGATGGAAGAAAAATATGGAACGGATAAGAGCATTCCACAGATGATTCTTGCAGGGGCATCGCTGGATGATGTGTTCGTTATTGTGCTCTTTTCTACATTTACGGCAATGGCACAGGGTGGAAGTGCAGATGTCATGAGTTTCGTTAACATTCCGGTATCCATTCTGCTGGGTATTTTGCTGGGTGCCGTTGCGGGGATGATACTGGCATGGTTTTTCGAGACAAGTTATTCTCATGAGCATCTGGTACGAAACAGTATGAAAGTGATCATTGTGCTCGGAACCGCATTCCTTCTGCTGGCAATTGAAGAATGGGTGGAACCGGTCGTCTCTGTTTCGGGTCTTCTTGCGATTATGAGCATGGCTTGTGTTCTGGCTATGAGATGTGTTCCGGAAGTTTCCGGAAGGCTTTCGGAGAAATACGGAAAGCTCTGGATTGCGGCAGAAGTGATTCTGTTCGTGTTGGTCGGCGCTGCCGTGGATATTCGGTATACGCTTCAGGCAGGATTCGCTGCAGTCGTAATGATTGCTATTGCACTTGTGGTACGGTCCGTGGGAGTATGCATTTGTACGGCGGGTACTCGGCTAAACAGGCAGGAGAGAATATTCTGTGTGCTGGCGTATTTACCGAAGGCGACGGTGCAGGCAGCGATCGGGTCGGTGCCGCTTGCGCTTGGATTGCCTTGTGGGAACCTTGTATTGTCGGTGGCAGTACTTGCTATCCTGATCACAGCACCGCTGGGGGCACTTGGGATGGATGCAAGCTACCGGAAATTGCTTGTAAAAGCAGAAGAGGAATAAGTATACGATGGAAGATTCATATGTATTACAACTTTTAGAACCGAAGTTCAAGGAATTTCACCTTTGTTTCTGTGGTTTTGCACAGTGTGAACCCCTGCACAGTTATGGTCCTGCAAGTCGTCCGAATTATATTATTCACTATATTATGGATGGCAAAGGTATTTACCAGGTGGGAGAAAAGAAATACAAATTGTCAAAGGGACAGGGATTTCTCATCGAGCCGGAGGAACTGACCTTCTATCAGGCCGATCAGGAAGAACCCTGGAGCTATCTCTGGGTTGGAGTAGGTGGAACCGGTGCAAAAAAATTTATACAGGACATTGGACTGAACAGTCAACAGCGAATTTTCCGGTGCGCGGACGGGGAGAAGCTGAATGAAATTGTGATGGATATGATGAAGCATACCAGATCAACAGTTTCAGATCTGTATTATCTGCAGGGAAAGTTATACGAGTTGTTTTCGGTTCTGGCAGCTGATGTGGTGATAGAGGAATTAATGGAAGAGAATAAAGAGAATCGTTATATTCAAGAAGCGGTGACTTATATCCGGAATCATTACGCGGCAGGACTTACGGTAGAAGAACTGGCAGGCTATCTGGGAGTAAATCGAAGTTATCTTTATACGTTATTCAAAAATAAGCTGCAGCTGTCGCCCAAGGAGTTCCTGACAAAATTCCGGATATCCAGAGCGAGAGAACAGTTGATTCTTACGGAAGAATCGGTGGAAAATATCGCTGTTGCCTGTGGATATCACAGCACGCTGGTTTTTACAAAGAATTTTAAACAGGAGACCGGGATGACTCCGACAGAATTTCGTAAGACGAACCGGCAGGCAGCGAAAGATCGTCTGCTCATGAATCAGAAGAGCCCAGGAACCGGAAAAAACTAACATTTGATATGTTTTTGCTGACAAAAAGAACTAACGCAAGCCTTTGAGGAGCGATATACTTGTTATCAGAAATTCAAAGGAGGAACGAAGATGGCAGCAATTATTTATCATGAAAAAAGCAGAATCTTTCACTTATATAATCAGCAGATCAGTTATCTGATGTGTGTGTTGGAAAATGGCCATTTAGGACAGCTTTACTATGGGAAACGGATTCGTGACAAAGAGGATTTCTCTTATTTGATTGAAAAAGCACCCAGACCAATGGCTTCTTATATTTATGAGGGGGATCGGACCTTTTCACTGGAGCATTTGAAACAGGAGTATCCGGTGTACGGAACGACCGACTATCGCCATCCGGCGGTGGAGATTTTGCAGGAAAACGGAAGCCGTCTTTCAGATTTCCGGTATGCCGGGCATACGATCAATGGCGGAAAACCGCGCCTCGAAGGGCTTCCGGCAACGTATACGGAATCAGATGATGAGGCACAGACCCTGACGGTTATTTTGAAAGATGAATTGACCGGAGTAAAGTTAGAACTTCTTTACACGATATTCGTAAAGGACGGAGTGATCGCAAGGAGTGCACGGTTTGTAAATGAAGGAGAAGCTCCGGTTCATCTTCTCACGGCCATGAGCCTGAGTCTGGATCTGCCGGATAAGGATTATGTATGGCTGCAGCTCTCCGGAGCATGGGCGAGAGAAAGATATGTTAAGACGCGCGTGCTGGAACAGGGAATTCAGGCTGTGGACAGCAGACGTGGCAATTCATCTCATGAGCATAATCCGTTTCTTGTGCTGAAGCGCCCGCATACGACGGAGCATCAGGGGGAAGCTATCGGCTTCAGTCTGGTATACAGCGGCAATTTCCGGATGCAGGCGGAAGTGGACACGCATGATGTGACAAGAGTCACGGCGGGGATCAATCCGGCAGGGTTTGACTGGAAACTGGATATAGGGGAACATTTCCAGACACCGGAGGCAGTTATGGTTTATTCGAATGAAGGGCTGAATGGCATGAGTCAGGCATTTCACAGGCTGTACCGCTCCCGACTTGCCAGAGGATACTGGAGAGACCGGGTAAGACCGATTTTAAATAATAACTGGGAAGCGACGTATTTTGATTTTACCGAGGATAGGCTGGTGGAGATCGCTTCTAAAGCGAAAGAGTGCGGTGTGGAACTATTTGTACTCGACGACGGCTGGTTTGGAGAAAGAAGCAGTGACCGCGCAGGCCTTGGAGACTGGTACGCGAATAAGAAACGTCTTCCGAGAGGAATCAAAGGATTGGCAGAGCGGATTGAAGCGTTGGGTATGAAGTTTGGACTTTGGTTTGAACCTGAGATGGTGAACAAGGATTCCGATCTGTATCGCTTACATCCGGACTGGATTCTTCAGACGCCGGGACGCAGTGTTTCCCACGGAAGATATCAGTATGTGCTGGATTTTTCACGAAAAGAAGTAGTGGACTGCATTTACGGGATGATGGCGAAGCTGCTTGCGGAAGCGCGCATCTCTTATATCAAATGGGATATGAACCGCAGCATTACGGAGTGTTATTCGGCAGCACTTCCGGCGGACCGCCAGGGAGAAGTGTTCCATCGGTACATTCTGGGCGTGTATGACTTGTATGAGAGACTTACGAGTAACTTTCCTGAAGTTCTGTTTGAATCCTGTGCAAGCGGAGGAGGACGATTCGACCCGGGAATCCTGTATTATGCCCCGCAGGGATGGGCAAGCGATGACTCAGACGCCGTGGAACGACTGAAAATTCAGTACGGCACATCCATGTGCTACCCGATCAGCAGTATCGGCGCCCATGTTTCTGTGACTCCGAATCATCAGGTATTCCGAAATACGCCACTTCATACACGGGCAAATGTAGCATACTTTGGAACATTTGGCTACGAACTGGATCTGAACAAACTGACAGATGAAGAAATCGAGCAGGTGAAGTCGCAGATAAGTTTTATGAAGGAATACAGAGAAATCATACAGTTCGGTACCTTCTATCGCCTGAAGAGTCCGTTTGAGAACAATGAGACGATCTGGCAGGTGGTAAGCGAGGATAAGAAAACATCTCTGGTGGGATGGTATCGTGTACTTAATGGAGTCAATATGCCATATACCCGGATACAGCTCCGGGGACTGCTGGAAGATACTTTGTATGAAAATGTGGAAAACGGTACGGAGAATTATGGAGATGAGCTGATGAATCTGGGCCTTCTCACTTCCGATGTGACTGCAGGAGAAATTCTGTCCGGTGTAGAGCCATGCACAGACTTTGATTCCAGAATCTATGTGTTAAAGGCAAAGGAATAATAGAAATGAAGAAAGAAGAAGAAAAAGAAAAGGCAAAGGGCGTAACTGGAATGAGGGCTGCGTTCATGCTGCTGGGAATTCTTTTGATCGGAATATGTGTGACCTGCTATCGCCTGAGTGAATTTGGAGTAGATCCGTTTAGTGGGATGAATCTTGGGATCAGCGGTTTTATCGGATGGTCCTTTGGAAACTGGCAGCTTGTGGCGAATATATTAATTTTGGTTGTAGTATTTTTTACTGTACGCCATTTGATCGGACCGGGAACGGTTATTAATATGGTAGGCGTAGGCTATACGGCAGACTTTTTGTGCTGGGTAGTGCTGGATGTACTAAAAGTGGAAATGACACTTCCGCTTCGGATACTGGCCTTGTGTCTGGGAACGCTGTTTGCCTCACTCGGTGTGGCGCTTTATATGATCGCCGATATGGGACTCTCTCCGTATGACAGTGTGGCGCTGATTATTGAGAAGCTGACCAAAGGGAAAGTGCCTTTTCAATTTGCCAGAGTGGCTTCCGATATTACAGTCATTGTGATCGGAGTCGCATTTTGCCTGGCGGCAGGTAATAATGTGTGGCTGATCGTGGGGATTGGAACGATTGCAAATGCATTGCTGAACGGGCCGTTGATCCAGTTCTTCAGGAAGCGGATTGAGAAGGTTGTGGATTTATAGTAAATTGCTGGAAATTATAACATCATCGGTGCGGCGGGTAATTTGTCTGTGCACCGATGATGTTTTTTATTAAATAGGGCTCATTATAAGTCGAGGAGTTCTGCGATGATTTTATTGGTATCGTATTCCGGTGCATATTTTTCAGATACATCACAGATCCGTTGAATCGTTTGAATATCTTCTTCCAGCAGATCAGCAATTTCTGTAGGGGGCAGTTGCTTTTTGAGTTTTTTGCAGATTTGTGGAACAAGGATTTCCATATGACCTTCCATGCGCCCCTCTTCCTTACTGATCCGACGTGTTTCCTGAACATCATAAGCTTCAAAACTGTCAAATAACATATCAAAATCCCTCCGTGTAATCAGATCGGTAAATGCTTCTACTTCCTTGCGTGGCACATTCAGCCGATACAAGAAAACAGCGATAATTTTACCAATCAATGTTTCCAAGTGTAGAAAGTATAACATAAGGCCGCAGACCAGGCAAATTAAAAAAGTATAAAATGTAAAATACACTTGATAATACGGACACAACTGTGTATTCTTGAAAATGTAAGATATATTTTACATATAGGGTTATGCTTGAATAAAGGAGAAAAGTATGCAGTTTGAAGATGAGAAAGACTATATTATGCGGATTATCAAAGAGATGGTCGCCATTTTATCCAGTTTAGTATTAGGAAAACAGTATGTACAGGTGGAACTTGACAAGGAGAATAAATACGGAGTTACCGGAGCAAAACCGGAGAAATGGAAGCAGTTGATTGATGCCGGAAAAATCAATGAGGCGGAGAATATGCTTTTGGAAACGCTGGATTATCATGATAAGGATGAAGTGGCAGCGGCAGTATTCTTTTACGAGTATATTGCTGAAAAAGGGGATGCATTTCTGGAGAAATATAATTACTCGATGGAAGAGGCGTTGGATGGTTTGAAGCAGATTGCCCTTCACTGTGGATATAAAGATGTTGTGGAAGTATTGCTGAAGAACCAGATATAGTGTGGCAAAGAGCAGGAGGGATGGAAATGAAACTGATCTACAAAGGAAAATATAACGGAGATGTAAATACGCTTCCACATGGCGAACACAAGCCGGGCGCGGTGAAATTTAAGGAATTTGATGATGCAAAGACTTTGGGGATTGTTGCAAATGTCATAGCTCTTGTGATAACTGTGGGATTGTTTTTTTTATTTGCTGTGAGAGCAGGAGCCAGGAATTTCAGCCTGTCCGGGTGTGCAGCTTCTTTGCTGTGTCTTTTCCCTCATGAAATCCTGCATGCGATCTGCTTCAAAAAAGAAGTATATCTTTACACGAACCTGAAGCAGGGAATGTTGTTTGTGGTGGGGCCGGAAGATATGACAAAAGCCAGATTCATTTTTATGTCACTTTTGCCGAATCTGGTGTTTGGCTTTATTCCATATGTGATATTTCTGATCTTTCCGGAGCAGAGATTTCTGGGAACATTGGGGGCACTTTGTCTGGGAATGGGAGCGGGAGATTATTATAATGTTTTCAATGCGTTAACACAGATGCCGAGAGGGGCAAGAACTTATTTGTATCAGTTCAATTCTTACTGGTATATGCCGTGATCATGAAGGCAGAATGTATGGGCTGCCAGGTAGACAGCCCATGCAATTCTGAGGATTATTTCATTTGCGGCTGAGTCAGGATGGATTTAACATGTTCAACCTCTTCCTGAGTCGCTTTGGCTGCCGGAACGTAATAACTCTTCTCCCGGGCAACCTGATAAAGTTTTTCCTGAGACATTTCAGCCTGATTTCGCATCTGCTTCAGACATTGTTTCAGTTCTTTGTTTTCTGTCTGGGTAATATAATCCGCAAACATTTTCAATTCCCCGTTGACTCCTACCAGAGTATCGGTAACCATCGTCTTTTCGTCCATTTCTCTGTGCCTCCTATAAAAATTTCATCAATTCCTGCTTATTTTTCATGGCAGAATCCGCTGCATCCTGAAAAATCTTTTTTACTTCAGGATCCTGTGACTGGGATGCATAATCCGTCATTTTGCAGTGGCAGGTTTCAAAACCGCCGATCAGGTGACGCAGATTT
Organism: Bariatricus sp. HCP28S3_F11; assembly: GCF_052065395.1. Classification (NCBI taxonomy): domain Bacteria; kingdom Bacillati; phylum Bacillota; class Clostridia; order Lachnospirales; family Lachnospiraceae; genus Bariatricus; species Bariatricus sp. HCP28S3_F11. The sequence goes on from NZ_JBQHUC010000009.1 coordinate 43,458, forward strand.
TGTAAGTCCAGAATCGAAATATCAGACATAGTATCATCCTCCTTTTGTACATTTCGTGTTACGGACTTAGTATGGCTTAGAAATATCCTTTTTATTCTGGCTGGGGAATGATATACATTTGCCTTTCCTTGGGATAGGTACTTCCAAAGATATAGTTCGTTATATCGTCAAATGTAAGATCCGCGTCATTTGCATATACCAGATAAGTGCTGTCGGAGGCTGCGTTTGGATGGCGTCCTGTAAACAGCGCTTTATATTTATAAACGCGTCCGTCAGGTGCAAGAAATCCATCGGATCCGGAGGTGGAAGATTCTGCATCTTCCTGGGAACTGCTTTCCTTCAGTATGTACAGTTTTTCACTTTTCCCGCCTGCCAGAAGTGCTTCTTCGACGTCCGACATGGTTACAGCTTCTTCATTTGTGAGGATCTTGTAAATGTTGTCGGTTGTTTCACCATTTCGCTTTCCGATTATATATCTGGTGTATTGATACAATGTGCCGTCCGGACTTTCTGATTTTTCTCCGAAATTTGCAGCCGGTTCGTAATATTGACGTATTGCCTGTAAATATTCGGTTAAGAATATTTGCAGATCCGCCTCCGAGGAGGAAAAGCTTTTGATATCTTCTATTTGAAGAATCTGTTCCAGATTTTCGGCAGTACATCTAAACCTCCTCATTTCGGTCCCGTCCGGGGCAGGGTATGTCCACTCAACATATTCGGCATTATCGGTTAGTATCAGAAAAAGTGCGGCTTTTTTCAGCATATCGCTATAGGCGGTATACTCATTGCGGGGAGATTCTGCAAAGTTTATTGTAATACCATAGTCGGTTTCCTTAGTATTCAGCTTTAAAGTATATTCTCCAAAAGAAGAGATATTTATAAGCTGCAAAATAGTTTCATCAGCCACGACATCGCCTAAATAGGGATTTTTTGACTGATACAATTCTTTTGCACGCTCAGAAACAGAATATGCCTCCAGAAGTTCATCACTTGTTTTCCGGGAAAAAACAAGGTAGTACAGGATGTCTCCGCTGTTTTGTGAAAGGAGTTCCGTTTTCCTGGCCTTATCCATGTATTCACTGCAGGAAATAGCAGATACACCTTCGCCGTCGTCAAAATGCCATGCTGCAAGGACGATCTCCTTATCGGGAACAATATCAGCCCAAGCGGAGGTGTTCGCCAAATAATAATTCTCCGCCATTCCGAAGAAATGGATGGCATTGGAAACGCTGAAATCAGCCTGGGTATTTTCGAAATTTACGGAGAAAAGAGCATTCCGCTGGGAAGCGTCCGGGTAGTTGAAATCCCGCTTTACGGTGAAATTCCCTTTGCGCGGCAGCCCATTTTCTGTGAAGTCGGCATGCTGCAGGATCTGATATCCGGTCAATTCTCCGTCAGTATAGCATTCCTGGTAAAAAAGCATGCTTTTGATGTCAGAAGAAACACGGTATTCGTATTCAATTCCGTCAGACGAAACTGTAGCGGTGCCTGACTTATTGCGCATAGAGCTCTGATTCAGAACATTCCCACAGCCCAGCAGAGCAGTAAGAAGGCAAATTACAATACTGACGGCGATTACCGGTTTTCCCGGGGACTTAAAATTCAGTATATTTTTGATACGGCTTTTAACAGAAGTCTCGCCGAATGCCAAAGCTACGGCAGTATGGTACTTTCTGCCTGCGGCAAATCCGAGAAGCGTGCGGCTGTATGGTTCACGGAAATCCGCTTCCGTGTTCAGAAGAACATGCTCATCACAGCTCATCTCCATATCGCGGCACATGAAATAATAGGCGATCCATACCAGAGGATTGAACCAGTATACACCAAGAAGAAGGATGGCAAGCACCTTCAACTGATGATCGTGGCGGCGAATATGGTATCGCTCATGCAAAAGGATACATTGGTGCTCCGTCTCACTCAGACGGAAAGGAAGATAGATCTTCGGACGCAGGAATCCCATAACAAAAGGGACGGAAATGCTGTCACATTCATAGATATCATCTTCGTATTTTACGGCGGTGGCAACCGTCTTTTTCAGCCGTCTGACGGAAAGCGCCTGATAAGTAAGGAACAGCAGGATACCGGAAATCCAGATTCCAATCATGATATCAGTAACAGTAAAAATTCCCTGCAAAGATTCTGCTGATCTTTCGGAATCAGGCGAAGCAGCAGAAGAGGGGAAAGAACCGGCAGTTACTGTGGATCCGGCATTTGTATCGCCTGAACCGGAAGGCTGCCGGTTGGTTTCGGATTGACTTGCTGCTTTCTCTGCTGAGGTCTGCTTTGAAACATCGACTGCCTCGGAGATATCAGATGGTGTGCCTCCTGAACTCGTGTTACCCGCCGTATTGCCGTTATAGATAACATTAGGAGATTGCAGATCGTCTGTGGTGTCCCAGATCATCTGATTCCCGGAGGAGATATGCCTGCTTAACAGATCCAGACTGAACAGACTGTATCGGCTGGAAAATGAGAACGGGCAGATCAGGCGAAACGCAATGATTCCCCACAGCATATAAGAGAATATTTTCGGTGATTTCCGAAGAAGCTGTCTTGCAAGCAGTACGAGGAGAATCACAATGCCTGCTGTGAAAGACATATTGCAAATTGTAAGGAATATTTCCCGGATCAGATTCATAATCATCCCTCCTTATGTTCGTCAATCATGCGTTTGATTTCCTCCGCTTCTTTCTCCGAAATCGTCTTGCCACCCAGAAAGGCGGCAATGAACCCCGGCAGGGAACCTTCAAAAGTCCGTTCTACAAAATAATCGGACTCCACAGCCTGACATTTTTCCTTCGGAACCAGCGAGGAAACGATGGTATCTTCATTTTTTAAGAACCCTCTCTCTGCGAGCTTTTTGATGACTGTATAGGTGGTCGACTTCTTCCAGCCAAGCCGGTCATGACTGAGCTTCACCAGATCACCGGAACGTACCGGCTCAGACTCCCACACCAGAAGCATAAAACGATATTCACTGTCACATAATTTTAAATCCATTTTAAAACCCCCTTTACAAAATGGTCTATGAGAATAGACTTGCTTTTCTTTTAGTCTATAATAATAGACTTAATATGTCAATAGAGAAGAGGATTTTATGAGGAAAAACTTGTATCGCATGCGAAAAGAAGGTATTATCTTGAAGGAAGAATGTCGATCATGAAAGAGAAATGAGGTAGTATATATGAAGATCAGAAAAGCAACAATAGAAGATTTGAAAGCAATCACAGCTGTAGAAGCAGAATGTTTCCCGGCGGCGGAAGCGGCTACGGAAAAAGATTTTGAAGGAAGACTTACTGTTTACCCGGATTATTTCTGGCTTCTTTTTGACGGGGATACACTGGTGGGATTTGTTAACGGAATGGTGACCGATGAACCGGACCTGGCAGATGAGATGTATGAAAATGCATCGCTGCACAAGGAAGACGGAAAATGGCAGATGATCTTCGGAGTCAATACGATTCCGTCATATCGGAGACGGGGATGTGCCGAAAAACTTCTCAGACAGGTCATTGCAGAGGCCAGAGAACAGGGAAGAAAAGGCGTGGTGCTTACTTGTAAAGACAGGCTGATTCATTATTATGCAAAATTTGGGTTTGTAAATGAAGGAGTTTCGGAATCGGTACATGGGAATGTGGTGTGGTACCAGATGCGGTTGGAATTTTGATGGGGAAGTGCTGTTATGTGAAAGATAAATGGTTTTTCTTTTGAAGTTTGCAAATATCAGCCAAAAATAGTGGAATTTTTTTGTTTATACTTTCATATAATAAATGTACATTTTGTACAATATTGACATTGTGTACGCAAATTGTTATAATGGAGGTATATAAGGAGATGATGGATATGTTAATGGAACAGGCAACAACAGTAAGAAAAGAATGGAGTTCTGTCTGCGACAGCGTGATTCATGATAAACCGAAATTTATTAAGCGGACCAGGGATAAGATGTGGTTCTCAAATCTGGAAACGATGTCTGAAATTCTGGAAGCGTATCATTTTACTGCAGATAGATTTGTGGAAGAGGATGGCACAGTCACGTTATCCTTAAATGAAATTGATTTAATTGAAAATGGGTGCACGGAATTAGAGGCACGAGAATTGCTGGGAAAGTCTATCTTAGAGTATTCGGCAGAGTATTATGATGATTATGCGTTGTATTCACGTAGTCCAAACAGAAAAGGACATGTGCCGTATATCTTCAAAGCACTTATTATGGATGATCCCAAGAAGATAGGGGAGAGTATTGAATGCCGAGATGGAAAGAGCTAAAGAGATTTTGTGAGCGTGATAGCTGGGAATTGTATAAAGATACGGATCATTATTTTTATCGGAAGATAGACGATGACGGAAGCATCAGGATGACGAAAGTTTCTAAAGGTTTAGGAGAGATACATACAAGAATGTGGAAGGAAATATTGAAGAAACAATTAAAAGTGACACAAGAATATTTCAATGAACATATATAGTCAGAACAAGCTACAAATCCACTCGTAGTCTTGACAATTCGGCCATGAATATGATACGATTTTCAAAGACACAAAGAGAGAGTCGAACAAAATATGATAAAAGCAATGACGAAGAGAGTAAGCTTTTTGGACTTCTACAGAGAAATCCCGTATGCTGAGAGGGATGAGGAAAGATCAGCCGAACATGGCTTCCGAGCAGCGCACCGAACAGGAAGAAAGGTGATTCCATTTTCCCTGCAAGGCTGCGATGGGTTCCGCCCGTTACAGCGGATGAGTGCAGATGCACTTACAGAGACTCTGATCCGTGAGGGTGAGAGTGAAGTAGAAGTGGTAACACGGTAATAACCCGTCTTCTTATTTTTAGGAAGACGGGATTTTTTTATAAAGAGAGGGAATCAAAATGGCAGATAAACCAAAATATTACATTACAACTGCGATTGCCTACACATCCGGCAAACCGCATATTGGAAACACTTATGAAATCGTGCTTGCAGATGCTATCGCACGTTACAAGAGAAGTCAGGGATACGATGTATTCTTCCAGACAGGAACTGATGAGCATGGTCAGAAGATCGAGCTCAAAGCAGAAGAAGCCGGAATCACACCAAAAGAATACGTGGACAATGTAGCAGGAGAAATCAAGCGGATCTGGGATTTGATGAATACTTCCTATGACAAATTTATCCGTACAACCGATGATTATCATGAGAAAGAAGTACAGAAGATTTTCAAGAAACTGTACGATCAGGGCGACATTTACAAAGGATATTACGAAGGAATGTACTGTACGCCGTGTGAATCTTTCTTTACAGAGTCACAGCTTGTAGACGGCAAATGCCCGGACTGCGGACGCCCTGTACAGCCGGCAAAAGAAGAGGCATATTTCTTCAAGATGAGCAAATATGCGGATAGATTGATCGATTACATCAACACACATCCGGAGTTTATCCAGCCGGTATCCAGAAAGAATGAGATGATGAACAACTTCCTGCTTCCGGGACTTCAGGATCTTTGTGTATCCAGAACATCCTTCAAATGGGGCATTCCGGTAGACTTTGATCCGAAGCATGTCACTTATGTATGGCTGGATGCGCTGACAAACTACATCACCGGTATCGGTTATCATTGTGACGGTGAAAGCGAAGAATTATTCAACAAGAACTGGCCGGCAGACCTTCATCTGATCGGAAAGGATATCATCCGTTTCCATACCATTTACTGGCCGATATTCCTGATGGCTCTGGACCTTCCGCTTCCGAAGCAGGTATTCGGACATCCGTGGCTTCTGCAGGGCGACGGCAAGATGAGCAAATCCAAAGGAAATGTTCTGTATGCGGATGAACTGGTAGATTTCTTTGGAGTGGATGCGGTACGTTACTTTGTTCTGCATGAGATGCCGTTTGAAAATGACGGTGTAATTTCATGGGAACTGATGGTAGAACGTCTCAATTCTGACCTTGCAAATACACTTGGAAATCTGGTAAATCGTACCGTTTCCATGACAAATAAATACTTCGGCGGAACCGTAACGAATAAAGGTGTGACAGAAGAAGTGGATGCAGACCTGAAAGCAGTGACCGAAAATACACCGGTTCTGGTAGAAAAGAAGATGGATGAACTGCGTGTGGCAGATGCCATGACGGAGATTTTCAATCTCTTCAAACGCTGCAACAAATACATTGACGAAACCATGCCGTGGGCACTGGCAAAAGATGAAGCGAAGAAAGACCGTCTGGAAACTGTACTCTGGAATCTGATCCAGAGCATTTCCGCAGGCGCACGCCTTCTCGAATCCTTCATGCCGGAAACTTCTGAGAAGATCCTGGCTCAGCTCGGCGACGGACATGTAGTAGAGAAACCGGAAATTCTCTTCCAGAGACTGGACATCAATGAAGTCCTTGCCAAAGTAGAAGAACTTCATCCGCCGGTTGAAGAAGAGAAAGAAGAAGACGAAAATGTGATCGACATCGAAGCAAAACCGGAGATCACATTTGAAGATTTCGGAAAAATGCAGTTTCAGGTTGGCGAGATCATCGCCTGCGAAGAAGTAAAGAAATCCAAAAAACTTCTCTGCTCTCAGGTGAAGATCGGAAGCCAGGTAAAACAGATCGTATCCGGAATCAAAGCACATTACACCGCCGAAGAAATGGTCGGAAAGAAAGTAATGGTACTTGTAAACTTAAAACCTGCAAAACTGGCAGGCGTTCTGTCTGAAGGAATGCTGCTCTGCGCAGAAGATGCAGACGGCAATCTTGCACTGATGACACCGGAAAAACCGATGCCGGCAGGAGCGGAAATCTGCTAGTGATTTTTGGGGGACAGGTTCCTTGACTCACTTGTGAGTGAGTCAAGGAACCTGTCCTCCCTAACTCGAAAATGAAGAAATAAATCTAAGTATTATCTTGAAACCAAGAGTACTATCATTGAGTTTGGAATATGGGGAATTCCCGTTTTTATGATTTACATTGAGGAGGCATATTCAAAAAAGACTATGTTTCTTGCACTTGTTATTGAAACAATCATTATGCTTTTAGGTTTGTTGGTTGTTTATGATAAATATTATAAAAGAGCTTTGATTTCCAAGTGGAATAAGTGGAGAGGAAAATAGAGCAGTGATGGGAGACTTTGTTAATCTCCTGATCACTGCTTCATTATTATTAATGTGGCTGTGTGACTGAAAACCCGTCCCCTAGTCACCTAGAAGAACCGCTTCTTATCCAATTTAAAAATAAATCCCAGCGCCGTATAACAGATCAGGATAACAATCACGCCGTATGCCAGTGAAAGTCCCATCTTATATTCCTGCATGGCGGTCACCATGGAAATCGAGATCGGTCGGTTAAATACGCCGTAGAGCAATGCGGACATGGTGTATTCTCCCAGTGTCCGAATCAGTACCAGTACGCCACCGGCCATAATTCCGGGGGCTATATTTGGCATGATCACACGGAAAAATGTATGAACCATGTTGGCACCCAGGCTTTTTGATGCTTCTTCGAGATTTTTGTTCAGCCCCATGATTGCCACTTCGTTGGAATTAAGGAGCAGCGGGATGGAGTTGATCGTATAGGCGATCGGAACGATGTAAAACCCGCCGATCAAGGCATTCCCAAAGGCAAAGATACTTTTCTGGCTGAATGCGTTGATCAGATTGATGGCTACAACGCTTGCCGGCATGGTCCACGGGAGCATGAGCAGGACTTTGAGGAAAGCGTGGAATTTGCTTTTGTATTTTACGATCATGTATGAGCTTGGCACGGTGATGACAAGACCGGCTATGACTGCTATGGCAGACATTTTCAAGCTGTTGATCAGTGGTTTCAGTACTCGCGTTTTCTGGAAGATCATCAGGTAGTTTTCCAACGTAAATGTATGCGGGAAAATATCCTGCATGATGGAGCTTGTCGGGACGAAGGAAAGGTACACAATGGTGATGATCGGCAATAGGATCAACAGGATCTGAATAAAAATGATGATCCGGCTTATGAATGACAGCAGGCTATGCGTTCCCTTAAGCGGCGCAATCGCTGTGCTTCGGTCCGACGCATAGTTCCCATACCGTTTGCTGTAATACTGGATCGTCAGCATCACGATCATGCTGATGAGAAATAATACAACAACTTGAACAGATGCCATTTCCATATGATTGTTGGCCTTTGATTTTACGATTTGCGTGCTCAGCACCTTGAAGCTGCCTCCGATCAGATTCGGAGCGGAGAAAGAGCTGATTCCGGATGCAAATGTCACAATCACGGAGGAGAGTACAGCTGGGATGATGACCGGCCAGATTACGTCTTTGAAAATCTGGAACCAGGAGGCACCCATACTTCTTGCCGCCTCGATGCTGGAATTGTCAACATATTTCATGGCTACATAGACATTTAAGTAAAAGTAGACGTACTGTGTATACGTTACCACGAAAACGATGGCACCAAATCCCTGAAACTGAAATGGAATCTGCTCCAGGTGAAGGAGATACTGGATTCCTTTGGTCAGGATTCCACTCTCGCCGTAAAGCTGGATAAATGAGATTACGGTGATAACACCTGGAATCATCATCGGACTGAGCAGCAGAATGTGAACGAACTTTTTCCATTTACCGGCGAGAAAGGTCATATACATTGCCAGCATAATTCCGATGGTTCCGCAAGTCAGTACGGATGCGGCTCCCAGAAGAACCGTATTTCCGATAACCTTTCGCTGGTTTGGATTCTGAAAAAATTCCCGGAACACGTCAAGCCCATAACCGGAGTCCGTTTCCAGTGCCTGCATGAAGGTGTGGAAAAACGGAACGATGATATAGCCGAGTATGAGGAATCCGAGAATCAGATACCATAGATAGCGGAAAATGCTTATTTTACCCTTTTTCATATCTTCTACACCCCGCCTATATTTGCAACTTTAACAAAACAACTGTCATTTACATGCCAGATTTTGGAAATATCTCCACGATTAATCTCGATAACGCGGTATGTGTTATCCGTTGTGGTAACCGTGTATTCATAATACATGCCGGAAAATTTGACTTCTTCCACGCGGGCAGGGATTCCGTTCTGCGGATCGTGGGAAATCGCCATATGTTCTGGTCTTACAAAGAGATATGGGGCGTCAGTGTGGCTGCAAATTCCAAAGTCTTCATAAAGATTCTGGGGGACTTTGTTGGATGTACCGACAAAATTTGCCACAAATTCCTGGTTTGGATGATTGTAAATGTCTTCCGGTGCGCCCATCTGCAGGACTTTTCCGTCACGCATTACCGCAATCTGATCGGAGATGGAAAGCGCTTCCTGCTGATCATGGGTGATAAATAATGTGGTAATTCCGGTTTTTTTCTGGATGGCACGGATCTCTTCGCGCATTTTCACGCGGAGCGCTACATCCAGATTGGACATTGGCTCATCCAGAAGCAGCATCTGAGGTTCAATGACGAGAGCCCTTGCGATGGCAACCCGCTGCTGCTGACCGCCGGACAATTCATTAATACGCCGGCCTTCCAGTTCTTTCAGACCCGCAAGATCCATGTAGTAGTCGCATTTCTCTTTAATTTGGGCTTTGGACTGTCTCCGGATTTTCAGACCGTAGGATATATTTTCGTGAACGGTCATGTTTGGGAATAGTGCATAATTCTGGAAGACGATTCCCATGTTGCGTTTTTCCGGTGCCCATTCTGTGATGTCGGTATCTCCGATCAGTACCTGCCCTTCGGTTGGGCGGATAAAACCTGCCAGTATACGCAGAAGAGTGGTTTTGCCACACCCGGACGGGCCGAGAAGTGTGAAGAAATCCCCTTTCTTAATGGTGATATCTACAGAATCAAGAACTCGGGTCGTGTCAAAGCTGTGTGAAATATTTTTTAGGATAATGTCACTCATATTTTGTTCCCTCATAGAATTGAACATACAGAAATAGTGGAGCAGCGCCCCACTATTTCCAAATGTTTATGGTGTTTGCCGATTGGTATCAATTAATTGGACTGCACGGTCTTGTTGCCGTCAATATAATCGGTTTCCCATCTTTCCAGTGTTGCAGACTGGTTTGCGCTGATATCAGCCCAGTCAAGAGTCATCGGAGCATATCCGGTCTTCATCCATTCCGGAGCACCTTCCAGAGCAGCATCGAGAGCCGGCATACGGTTGAAAGAATTTGCAACCATTTCTTCACATTCCTTGCTTCCCACGAATTCTACGAAAGCGGCTGCAGCATTTGGATGTGGTGCATTTTTAATTGCTGCGATACAGTCTGTGATTGTGATTGCGCCGCTTGTTGCATCTACGATTTCAAGAGGCATGCTGTTGTTGTCTCTGTTGTCAATGATGTTGTCAAGTACTGCGATAGAGATGGCTGCTTCGCCTTTCCCGATAGCCTGGAACATCATGCTTCCGCTGTTGTAGTAATTCTTGATATTTGCATTCAGGCCTTCGATGTATTCCCATGCAGCTTCTTCGCTTTCATTTGCGGTATAGTAGCTTACGAGAGCGGCGATGGTGGAACGCATAGAAGAGGAAAGAGAATCACGCGTGATGATCTTTCCTGAATATTCCGGTTTTACCAGATCGCTCCAGTCCTTCGGAGCTTCTTCTGCTGTCATTAAGTCGGTGTTGTAGAACATCACAACCGGTGTTTTATAAGTTCCGTACCAATATCCGTCTGCATCTTTGAAATCATCCGGAAGATCACCAGCCCATTCAGGCTTTGTCGCTTCATAGCATCCTTCATCCTGAAGAAGCATATAGGTTGCAGTATCACCACCGAACATGATGTCTGCCTGCGGGTTGTCTTTTTCACTTCTGACACGGTCGGCAAGTTCACCCTTCAGGTTGATGTATTCAACCTCTACACCGGTCTTTTCGGTAAATGCGTTGCAGATTTCTTCTAACATGTCTTCTGAATGCGTAGAGTATACAACGAGGGAATCTTCCAGTTCTGCAGACTCCTCTGTCTTGGAATCTTCCTTTTGGTCTTCTGTTGTTGTGCTTTCTTTGCTTCCGCAAGCTGCCAGTGAGAATACCATCATGCCGGCAAGCAGTGCTGCAAGTAGTCTTTTCTTCATAATTGTCCTCCCAATAATTTTATATTTTGCCTCAAGGGCATGACAATTATAACGCACTATAGAAAATAATGCTAATAAATAAACATTACAGCACTATTTTATAGAAAAAAACTATATATCAGCTTCAAAATATCAAGAAACGTAATATTTAGTGGGAAAATATTGAAATTACTAATTATGTATTCAAGTTTTCAGGCTCGATTGACATTTAGAAAAAAGAAATTTACGATAGAAGCAATAGTAAAATGGAAAAAATATCGAGGAGAAAACTATGAAAGCACTAGAGAAGGAGGAACTCTTACGGGCAAAGATTCCCTGTGAAGAGACAGGCATTACGGTTAAGACCGGAATCTGCGGATTCTGTGGGGGATCATGTCTGGTGGATGCCTACTGTAAAGACGGAAAAGTGATCAAGGTAGAAGGAAATAAAGATATGCCCGGTTCGAACGGGCGAATCTGCGTGAAAGGGGCTGCGCTGAAGCAGTCACTTTATCATCCGGATCGACTGTTGTATCCGATGAAACGTCTCTGGAACGGGAGCAGGTTGCCGTATTAGGCGCAGACACCGTGTACTATCAGGCACCGGTAGTAGAACCGATGGGAGAGGCGAGGAGCGATATGGATGTGATTACCGGATTGGCAGAAAAACTGGGAATTACAATCGGGGGAGAAGAACCGATCAGGTGCCATGAGGATTATCTGAGGAAATCTGTTTCGGCGACAGGACTCACATTGGAAGAAATCAGGCAGGCGCCAAAAGGAATCAAGGCAAGGAAAATCATGCCGGGGCGCACATCGGAACAGATTCTGCAGGTGAAGACACCGAGCGGAAAGATTGAATTTGTCTCTAGCATCATGGCATCATGTAATAAAGAAGGAAATGAGGCACTTCCGGTTTACCATGATTTCAGGGAAAAACTTCCGATGGACGAATACCCGCTGATTCTGACGACAGGCAGCAGAAAACCACAGCTCTTCCATTCCAGAACCTACCGGATGCCGTGGCTTGCAAATGAAGGCCGATGCGGTTTCACCCCGGATCTATGAGAAACGTACATCCCGGAAGAGCGGGCTTGTGAGCTATATAACCAGAAGCTGCCTTCATTGTGCGGATGCATCCTGTATGGAGCAGTGCCCGATGAAGGTGTTTGAACGGACGGAAAATGGATTTGTTGTCGCATTGCACAAAGAAAAATGTATTGGCTGCAGAACATGTGCGAGAGTCTGTCCGCATGATATTCCGAGATATGATAAAGAAGGAAAAATTGTAAAATGCGACGGCTGCGCAACCCGCGTGGCCTGTGGACTGGAACCGGCGTGTGTGAGGGCGTGCAATACGGGAGCACTTCGCCTGGCAGAATAAAGGAGGAAGGAAGAAATGAAGAAAAAAGGATTTTGCGGCATCTGTCCGGATAAATGTCCGATTGAAGCTACTGTAGAGGACGGCAGACTGATCAAAGTAGAACCCGACAGGGACTGCCCGGGAGGGCGTGTCTGTCCGCGTGGGGCATTATCTCCACAGATCGTTTATTCAGAAAAACGGATACGGAAACCACTGATCCGCAACGGAGAGAAAGGAAGCGGAGCGTTTCGGGAGGCCACTTGGGAAGAGGCTTTAGACGCAGCGGCAGCCGGATTTATGAAAATTAAAGAGCGATATGGTGCAGACGCATTGGTAAGTTATGTGGGCAGCAGCGGAAGAGAAGCAGCAACGATGCGATGCTTTAACGGAGTGAATGCATTTTTTAAAAATCTGGGATCCCATAACGATATGAGCTGTGGATGTATCTGTAATGTCTCTTCTAATATGATGACACCTGTACTGACCTATGGTGTCCCGACGCCGAAGCTTTATCAGGATATTCCGAACAGTGAAGTCGTATTTATCTGGGGGAAAAATTCAAAAACAGATTCCGGACCGCTTACTACACTGGAACTGGTAAAGGCAGCAAAAGCGCGCGGTGCAAAAATCATTGTGATTGACCCGAGAGGAGAAGGAATGGCAGAACTTGCCGATTGGTGGATTCCGGTGATTCCGGGAGCAGACGGAGCACTCGCGGTTGCGATGCTGAAGATTATTGTGGAAGAAGAACGATATGACAAAGTATTTGTTAATGAATATACAAAAGGGTTCGATGAATTTGCAGGATATCTGAGAACGGTTTCCCTGGAAGAAATGTCAGAGTGCTGCGGTATTTCCATGGAAGACATCCGCAAATTAACAGATATTTTCTGCAGTACGACAAAGATTTCACTGATTTCATACACAGGACTGGAATATCAGCTGAGCGGTGTACAAAATAACAGAGCCATCCAGATACTTTGGGCGATCACCGGGAAAATCGATGTTCCCGGCGGAATCTGTATTGCTTCTAAGAAGAATCCGACGATTCCTCTACGACCGATGGAAACTGTGGAAGATGCTGTCGGTGCGAAAGAATTTCCGCTTTACAGCAGGCTTACCGGAAGCGGACAGTTTGTGAAAATACCGGAGGCGGTGCTGCATGACGATCCGTATCCGGTGCGGGGAATGCTGATCTGTGCAGCCTCTCCGGCCATCACATATCCGGAACAAAGCCTGTGGCACGAGGTCTATAAAAAGTTGGATTGTCTGGTGGTTCTCGACCGGTTTATGACCGATGATGCAAAATATGCTGACGTGATTCTGCCTGCCACAACTTATTATGAAGATCAGTCGGTCGTTCCGGTTCAGGGCGGCATGCGTCTGCGTAACCGAATCATAGAACCGGTCGGAGAGGCCAAAAGTGATGTGTTTATTTTACAGGAACTGGCGGAGCGAATGGGCTTTGGAGACGCATATCCGAAGAACGATGAGGAGCTTATGCTCTGGATGTGCGGTGGCAACGAGCAACTGCTTGACCGGCTTAAGAAGAGTGAATATGGTGTGGTCAATCCACCTGAAATCCAATATGAAAAATATAAGACCGGAGAACTGCGCGAGGATGGTAAGCCGGGATTTCCGACTCCTTCCGGGAAATTTGAGATCAGTTCGACTTATATCGCAGAATGCGGTTATACACCGTATCCGAAATATGAGGATATCCGTTCTGTCAAAGAAATGGGAAGCAAAGAAGAATATCCACTCATTATGACAACAGCTGCAAGAAGTGCCCTAAGGTTTTGCTCATTTGGACCAGGATTAAAGGAAATAGCCGAAAGAGAACCACTTCCAACAATTGATATGAACGCAGAAGATGCAAAACGTTATGGCTTGGAAGATGGAGAAGAAGCAATCGTAGAGACAGTCTTTGGAAAAGGTGAATTCAAAGTACGCATTTGCCCGATGGCAAAAGGCAGTATACATATTGCCGGCGGTGCAGGAAGCTTCTATATGGAAGGAGAATGGAAGAAACATAATGTCAATGAAATCTGCAGTATGAAGTATTCAGATCCATTGTCCGGATTCTTGACATTCAAATCCGTACCTTGTAAAGTGACAAGTATAAAATAAAGAACATGGAGGATACTAACATGGAACGCGTTGAAAAATTTTTAAAAGAAGCAGAAACATATTATCTCGCAACGATGGACGGAAACCAGCCAAGAGTCAGACCTTTTGGAACGGCGCATATCTTTGAAGGAAAGTTATATATACAGACCGGAAAAGTGAAAAGTGTGTATAAACAGTTGAAAGAGAACCCGAACGTAGAAGTCTGCGCATGCATGAACGGAAAATGGCTTCGCGTATCAGGAGAATTGGTAGAAGATGACAGAAGAGAGGCAAGAAAATCTATGTTGGATGATTATACATCTCTTAGAGCCATGTATTCCGAAGATGATGGAAATACAGCAGTATTTTATTTTCAGAATGCAACTGCAGTATTCAGCAGCTTCACAAGTGAACCGGAGACGATTTGTTTCTAGTTTGTTTTGGGGACAGGTTCCGTGACTCACTCTCTTGTGAGTGAGCCACGGAACCTGTCCCCGTTATAACATTTCAATAAATGCCGCAACACGAGTCGCAAGCTGTCCGCTGTTTTCTTCGGAAGAATCCGTTTCCACTGCCATGTAAGGAATTCCGAGAGAATCCTCACAAAGCCTCAGCATTTTGTCTCTTTCCACTGTATACGGGTGGCATGTCTGCAGTGTGACATCCAGAACTCCGTCCACTTTATACTCTTCACAGAGGCGTTCGATCAGCCGGAAACGCAGATTATTCGGAGCCATGATCGCACAGGCGGTATTTTGGTAGCAGTCTGCAAGCGCAGCAATGACATCGCTGTTTTCTGTGTCGAAATGCCGGATGGCAGATTTGACAACTTCACAGTTCTCGATACATACGACAACCCCTCGGTTTTCTTCAACAGTGTGCAGGATTTTCTGGTAAATGCTGCTTAACGGGCATCCGGTTACGAGGATTCGTTTTGCCCGTTTCGGCACAGGACTTTCTCTGCTCAGCAGTTCATCACGGGTTTTTATGTTGGCAGCGATCCGCTCTTCGATATCCGGAATCGTACGATGCTTTTCCAGTGCTTCGAAAATCTCACTTCCCCAGGCAGCCGGCGGAGTCTGACGCTGAATTTCCATTAGGTTCATAATACTTTCACGCTCACGGTTCAGAAGAGCTCCGGCTGAGTGAATTTTTTCTTCTGTCACATCTACATCAAAACGCTTTTTCAGTTCCCGGATGAGAAAACGGCATTCAGACTGGATGAGCGGTTTCACATAATGGCGGTCAGCACCCTGTGGAACTTGATAAAAATAAACGCGGTCCTGCCGTGAAATCAGTTCGTACATTTTTCGTTTTCCATCGCAGGAAGTCTCGGCGAGAATTAAATCGGCATCTTTGAGAGCCTCATCCTCGCAGATATCACAGCAGTTCTTCACAACCGGACAAACATTGCGGGGGAGAAGCCGTGAGGCTGCATCTTTTACACCCCGCACATAGGGGATCCGAAGCGGGATCATATCTGCGGCGAGAAGAATTTCCTGAGGCACATGGGAACAGAATAAAACAGCCACTTTTTTCCCGGTTTTATGGCAGTCATCGATCAGTTGCTGCAAATTCTGATTATTCATGTGCAGCCTCCTTTCCCATACGAATCATTTCAAGGAAAGCTTCAATTCGGGTGCGGATCTGTCCTGCATCACCTGGGTAAAAATCGGTCTCAATATGTAGGAGCGGGATGTCCATCTCTTCACAGACACGACGGATATTTTCGGTTTCGATGGCAAATGGGTTGCAGGAATGCAGCGTGATGCTCACATACCCGTCTGCGTGCCATTCTTTAATCGTTTCTCTGACCTGATCCATACGCCGGTAGTTCGGAGAAACAACTGCACAAGGAACTTCAATATATTTTTCCGCGATACGGACATATGGATCACGGCTGCGGTCTTCATCGACCAGACGGCGGCGTGAGGAAATGCCGCAGCAGCCTTCATAACAGACGATGGCGCCGCCAAGTTCTTCCATAACATTGATCGTTTTGGCAGAGACTCCGCCGTATCCGCCGCCGGAAACGATCAGACGCGGACGATTCGGATCCGGTTCATATGGATAGATACCATCGTGCCAGTTCTTCTCGCACTGGTCAAGAATCTCGTTAATCTTATTATATTTTGCCTCACGGTCGAACATATACTGCTCGCCTTCCATGATGTCGTTCATTTTGGTTCCGGTGATAGCCGGCGGGTCGTATTTACCCAATTCATAGATGCGGGCAGCCTGAATCCTTTCTTTGTTGCACCATTCGATGGACTCGTTCAGCATATCATCCGTGATCGTGACATTGAATTTCTCTTCCAGACCTTTGGCAAATGCTCGGATCTCTTCGGTCCACATTTCCAGAGAACGTTCATAGTCCGGTACATTCGGAAGATGAATGACCTGCATTGGTTTTAATTCCCCAAGAAGTTCGTACATTTTTTTCTTGCCGTCACAGGTTGTTTCACCGACAACCACATCTGAGAAATAAGCATATGGGCAGCTTTCTTCCAGGGCATGTCCGTAACTTGCTTTGATGAGAGGACATAAATTGGCAGGAAGCCTTGTCTCGGCAGTTTTGATGGGATCAGGACTTCGACCACAGAGAGCCACCTGGTAAAGTCCGGCTGCATAGATGATTTCGGATGGGGTGTACTGGCAGAAAGCGCCGCATATTTTTTCACCCTTGTCTTTTAATTCTTTTACTTTGAGGAAGCCTTCCCGTCTGGCTTCTGCGAAATCCTCAAAATGTTCAGGCAATGAAGTTGGCATGTCATTTTCCTCCTTTAACGTATTGTAAAACTACTGTGACTGTTCAGAGCCAACCTCGAAAACACTTCGTGTTTCCTCAGTGTGGCGTATCCGCCAAATAGATTTGTACAAAAAAGTGCTCACGAATGCAAGCATTCATCGCCCTTGTTTGACAAATCTGCTTGGCTCTGAACAGTTACAAACTACCTATTATTATATGTTACGAAAATCAAATAGGCAATGAAACAACCGACTTGCATGAAAAGATAATATTTGAATAGTGATTTATTGGGAATTTTGATATTTGAAAAAACCAAGTACCTAAATGGATAATTCCTTTACATTAAAAAAATGCAGTTAGAATATATTACAGAATTGTTATAAATGCAAGAAACAAACAGAGGAAATAAAGTGAAAGAAAAGAAATCAATTTTACGAAGCACGTGGGCGAAAGCAGTACCGATCGTTTTGCTCGTATTTGCAGGATTTTTAATCCGGGGAAAACTGGATAATGTCTATGAGCAGATGAAGGAAAAAGAGAAGCAAGAGGCCGAGGAAGGACCGGTTGGAAGAGAACTGGATTATGCGGAAAATGTTTCAGAAGACAATAAGATTCTGCAGGCGTTTCTGGCAGAGTATCCGGGAGCGGAGGTGCTTGTTGCCTGTGAAAATGATTTGACGAACGATGGCCTTGACGATTTGGTCGTCATATACAGGCTGGAGGGGCATACGTGGCTGCTGGTTACAGTGGACTCGGGAAACAGCATTGATTATGGCTTCACAGAAGCGATTCCGGCTCCTGTTGAGAATCAGAAGATTACGTTCAAGAATATAGATGAGAAGGACGAAATGGAATTTGTCCTGCAGGGACAGAAAGGAAATAAAGTGGGATACGGCATTTACAGGGTGGTCGATAATGCACCGATGAACCTCTTTGGAGAAGGAATGGAAGATTGCTGAGATGTCGTGTAAATTAGAGATTTCTAATTAGGGCAATTCAAGTTAAAGATAAAACAAAACGCGTCTATGACGCGTTTTGCTGAATATTAAGGGAAAAACTGGTATCCTTTTCCCCATACTGTCATCAGATGCTTTGGCTTAGAAGGGGTATCTTCGATTTTGTCACACAGACGCTTGATGTAGACCAGAATGGTGTTATCATCAGAAGCCTCACTTTTCCACACCTTGGAAAAAATCTCCTGTTTCGTGAGGAGCGTTTCCGGATTCTCTATGAAAAGGCATAACAGTGCGAATTCTTTTGATGAGAGCGAAATCTCTTTACCATCTTTTAGGACAGTCTGTGAATCAAAGTGAAAAGTAAAACTTCCGCGTTGTGCCACAGTCTGGAGAACAGATGGGGACGACGGTACTGCAGTATATTGCTGTGCTCGTCTTACGATTGCACGGATCTTGGAAACAAGTACTGTTTTGCTGAATGGCTTGGTCATATAATCATCAGCACCAAGCCCCAGACCTTCTACCTGGGCTGAATCTTCCTCACGTCCGCTCAGCAGGATCACGGGAGTCAGAATCTGGCGTTCTCTAAGTTCTTTTAACAAAGATGAAAAAGAATATTCCGAATCTAAATAAATAGATATAATAAATAATTAAGATTATCCATTGCTTTTTTCGATTAGACTAAAGTGTGAATGAGCATTATAATTATAAAAGAAATAGAAATATGGTTTTATGTTATTAAAGGAAGTTGAAAGTAAGTAAAATGCGTTTAGAGTACGTAAGAAGTTTTATTGGAGTTGTAAATTACAAAAGTTTCTCTTTGGCTGCCAAATATCTCTATTTGTCACAGCCGACAATCAGCACACATATCAAACAACTGGAAGCCGAACTGGGGGTACAGCTTTTGGTTCGTTCGACAAAGGATGTTTTGCTTTCTGAGGAAGGAAAGGTATTTTATCCATATGCATTGCAGTTATTAGAGACGGAGAATCAGGCACTGAAACAATTATGCCGAAGTGAAAATGAGATGAACCAAATGGTCAATGTAGCTGTTTCATCGGTGCCGGGGCATTATATGTTTCCGCAGTTTTTGGCTTATTTTCGAACTAAGAATCCAGATATATGTTTCCGGATTTCGGAAGGTGACAGCGGTGATGTTCTGCAGAAAATTTTGGATTATGAAGTAGAAATCGGGATTGGAGGACTTGATAGCGAAAGTGAAAAGATTCATATGGAAATGTTGTTTGAAGATGAGATTATCCTGATTACACCCAACACGGCAAAATACAGGAATATGAACGGAAAATTCCCGGTTGAGCAGATGAGAAAAGAGTGGTTTATAACGCGTGAATTGGGCAGTGGGACAAAGAATGTCTCTGAAAATATAGAACAGGCACTGAAGCTGGATACTACATCATTGCATGTGGCGGCGCAGTTTGAATCTTCAGAGATGGTGCGAAGAGCAGTAGAAGCGGGAGCAGGAATTGCGTTTATCAGTAAAACCGCAGCAAAGGAATCTCTGGATAAGCAGAAAGTACTGGAATTCTCTTTTGGCGGAGTGAATACAAAGCGGAAAATGTACTTAATGTATCACAAAGAGAGGAGACTGGGAGAAGCAGCGGAACAAATGATCGGTACACTTAAAGATTACTGTGTGGAAAAATACAGCATTATATAATGAATAAAAAAGGGTGCTGCCCCATAGATGATGATTTATCTATGGGGCAGCACCCTTTTTAGACGGCGGCAACCTGGTGGACATGCCGTAGATTCCGTCTTTATTATTCTTTCCATCTTAATAATACGCGTTCACAAAGAACTAAGATTGTATCAATAAGGAAGCCGATAAGTCCGGCAATCACCATATAAGCGAGAACCTTCTCTGTCTGCAGTCTTCCTTGTGCTTCCACCATTATGTAACCGAACCCGGCACTTGTCGCAATGAACTCCGCTCATTGTGCATGTGCGTGATGCGAAGTATTTGGCGACTTGGTTCAAGTCCTGGAGAAAGAATATGAAGGACGGGTAAATGTAAAAATTTATCGTGCTGGAAAAGATTTCGATTATATAAAAAAGTATGGAGCAACTACGAAAAGTATGCTGATTATTAATGAGAAAAAAGCAATTACAAAGCTGACGAAACCTGCTGTGCGTCAGGCTTTTGAGGAGGCATTGAAGTTATGATATCCGAATTGGGAAGTTTTATTTTCAGCATCATTCAGTCCGCGTGGTCAATGCTGAACAGTTCTTCTTCGTGGATGGTATTCAGTTTTGCTGTGGCAGGTGTGCTGCATGAATTCCTGAAACCGGAGAAGATTCAGAAAACCGCGATCGGTTCCAAGAGGATCAGCGGAGCCTTCTGGACAACATTGTCCGGAATGTTTATACCAATCTGTAGCTGCGGAACGATTCCGCTTGGAATCAGTATGTATTACAGTGGTGCATATCTGGGGCCGACACTGGCATTTATGACCAGTACACCGATGATCAATCCTCTGGCTGTGATTCTGGCATGGGGACTTTTGGGAAAAGAAATTACGATTATATACATAATAACCGGATTTGTCGCGCCGATGATTATTGGAATCGTGGCAAATCATTTCGCGGGGAATGAACTGCATATCGGTCTTCGAAATAAGAATAATGAAGAAGCAGAAGGAACCATTTCCCTGGAAACAGACGAAGAGGAAGAACCGGCTATGATCCAGCTGGAATTCGAGGAACCGTCCGTCTGGGAAAAACTGAAGAGTGGACTGAGATGGTCGTTTACAGAACTGAGCGTGACTATCAGCAAATACACGGTGTCCGGAATGCTGATCGCGGGATTTCTTTTTACAGTGGTACCACAGTCATTTGTGCAGGATTATCTGGGGAATCCGGGTATGATCTCCCTTCTGGGGATTACAGTTGTCGCAGCACTCATGTATGTCTGCGCAGTAGGACACATCCCGTTTATTGCAGCGCTGGTTGCGAGCGGTGCGGCCCCCGGAGTGGCAATCACCTTTTTGATGGCCGGGGCCGGAACCAATATCCCGGAGCTGCTTACGATTTCCAAAACGATTGGGAAACGAGCCATGTTTATGTATTTTTCCATGGTGGTTGTGATATCCAATCTGGTTGGTTATCTTACAAACCGTCTGCTTATGCCGGGATTCAATCCGGTACTGGATTTTGACAGAACGTCACACACGATTCAGCAGGCCAATAAACTGATCATTGCACTGCCGGATTGGGGCGAATGGATCTGCAGTGGGATTCTGGTTGCGTATGCAGCATATGCATTGTTTAAGGCTGTCAGGTCTAAAATGAAGAAGGCATAGCAGATGAACAGCGATAAGAAGATTGCGGTTTTTCTGGCAGGTTTTATTCTGGTCGGAGTTATGGTAACCGTTTTCTTCCCGAAGGAAAGGGAGAAAAATGTGGATGCAGTGATCCGGATCGGTGCAGGAGACGATATCTCCGGAGTGCTGATGAATGAAACGGTTGAGGAAAATGAGAACGTCATGATTTATGGACCAACCGTGATGAATGCAGAAGTGATCTGTTTTAAAGATGATTTTGATCAGGTAAGAACGGTTGGAGTCAGTCAGGGAAGAGAGCAGGAAAAGGCAGTTGCGCAGAAAACCTACCCCCAGAATGAAAAATTTGAGGAAATTACGCAAAAAGGAATTCTGTATTCTCTGGAAGACGGACAGGTGGACGCAGTGATTCAGGATTTAACAAAGGCAGCGGGAGTGCCATCTTACTTGTGCAAGCCGCTTTCTGACACGGATTATATTTCCTATGTTATCGTCGTTGACAAAAAGTTTGCTCAGACGGAAGCGTTTGCAGATTTTATAAATAGCTACAACAAAGCAGTTGACAAGCTGAATAAGCCGGAATACCTGGCAGAGAAACTGGGAGTGGAAAAAAGCTGGTTTCAGGATAAAACAATTCAATTTTTACGGTTAGAAGAAAGTGAGGATTAGAAAATGTCCATATCAGTAGAAGGAATTTCGAAAACTTTTAAGGGCAGGAAAAGAAGCTACGGCTTAAGTGACAAAAGAAAAAGGAATTGCAATTAATTATTTTAGAAGGAAAAAGTTTAGAAGGGAAGCAATTGAATATGGAACAGAATGTAGAGCGTAAGTTTAATAGCAGACAGAATCAGGTGAGACATTATATTCTGGAGTTTACAGTGAATGAAGGCAGAGCATTTAATCTTGAGGAAGATAAAGCAGGTGTGCTTTAGGAACTGTCTATGACGGAGCAGGAATATTGGGACTGTATCCGCGGTATCCGGCGAACCGGTCTTTGTAAAAATTGTGAATGGAGAAGTGGCAGATTATGCGCCGAACACGCAAGAGAAATCCTTGAGAACATGATTATTCCTCAGATGGAAGAAGATCGTCACGGAGTTGAGGTTGCTGGTATGATGTTCTTCTTCGACAATGCATATATGCTTGTCGAAGGATCTGATATCGCTGCAAGACTTCAGAAATTAAGTGAGAAGACAGGCGTTCTTCTGATGGCATGCGACAGATGCTGTTACCAGAGAGATATCGCTGACAAGCTGATCGCACCGGCAGGAATCGGATGTTTCCCGAACGTATACGCAGCACTTGCACCGGCAGGAGTGGATCAGGTGATTACTCTGTAAAAATATGAAACAAAAATGGCGGGAAATTTACTTGAATTTCCCGCCATTTTTGTCAGCTTAGCTGAGTTCAATTTTTACAGCTTCTTCCGGTTTGAAATCATTTGCCAGATCGTACAGGTTATGACCTGTAGATTCACTGAGAACTCTTCCTTTGTAGGAATAGCAGCGGATAAAACGTCTGTTGTCGATAGATGACCAGTGTTCTACATCCCATGTAAGATATCCGTCAGCATCGGATCTTGGTGCCGGGAGATATACATCAACCTGACGTCCTGCTACCATGATATCAATCAGTCCCTGAGTATCAGCCTCTAATTCTACATTGTTTACAGTATCATATACTTTCATTGCAAAAACCTCCTTTAACTTGCTGGATGGATAGTCGCCCCGACTTCCATTTTTACACTACCTCTAGTATACATAAGTAGGAGACAAGGGGCAAGAGAAAAATATATTTTTCTTTAAGAAAGAATGTGATATACTACAAATGTATCATGCAAATTGGTATGGACTATAGAGACAAATGAAGGGTGACAAAAATGATATTTGATACACACGCTCATTATGATGATGAGCAGTTTCAGGAAGATCGGGATGCGCTTCTGGAAGCAATGCCGTCCCTTGGGGTAGGAACGATTGTAAATGTAAGTGCCACGTATGAATCTTGTTTACACGCAGTGGAGCTTGCAAAGAAGTATCCGCATGTATATGCGGCTGTCGGGATTCATCCGGATGAGGTGGGGGTTCTTGATGAGGAAAAGTTCGCAAAGATGCGGGAATTTTTTAAAGAGGATAAGGTGGTTGCGGTTGGAGAAATCGGTCTGGATTATTATTGGGATAACGAATCGCATGAGGTTCAGAGAAAGTGGTTTGTACGTCAGCTTGAACTGGCAAAGGAACTGAATCTCCCGGTGGTGATCCACAGCCGTGATGCTGCTGCGGATACAATGTATGTGATGGAGAATTATGCGAAAGATCTTGAGGGTGTGATTCACTGCTATTCCTATTCAAAAGAGATGGCTGAGGAATATGTGAGGATGGGATTTTACATTGGAATCGGCGGAGTGGTTACGTTTAAGAATTCAAAGAAGATGAAAGAAGTCGTGGGGGCAGTGCCACTGGAGCGTATCCTTCTGGAAACAGATTGCCCTTATCTTGCACCGGAACCGTTTCGGGGTAAGCGGAATCAATCATCTTATTTATTATATGTTGCAGAGCAGATTGCTGAATTGAAGGGGATTTCGGCAGAAGAAGTGATTGCCACAACGGAAGAAAATGCACGCAGAATGTATCGGCTGGATCCTGTTTAGCAGGCAGAATCCCTGCCGTATTATGTGAGAAACGAGAGGAGACAGCAAAGTGAAAGAACCGACATTAGGGAATCCGCAGAATACCATTGAGATTCTGCAGAAATATCGATTCAATTTTCAGAAGAAATTCGGACAGAATTTTCTGATTGATACGCATGTACTGGATAAGATTATCCGGGCAGCGGACATTACGAAGGATGATTTTGTGTTGGAAATCGGGCCGGGGATTGGAACGATGACGCAGTATCTTGCATGTGCGGCGCGAGAAGTGACGGCGGTGGAGATTGATAAAGCATTGATCCCAATCCTGGAGGATACTTTATCAGATTATGATAATGTGACAGTGATTAACGAAGATATTCTGAAAGTGGATATTGCTGCGCTTGCAGAAGAGAAAAATGGAGGAAAGCCGATTAAGGTGGTTGCGAATCTTCCATATTATATTACGACACCGATTATCATGGGACTGTTCGAAAATCATGTGCCGCTGGAGAGTATTACAGTTATGGTGCAGAAGGAAGTGGCAGACCGAATGCAGGTAGGACCAGGTACAAAGGATTATGGTGCTTTGTCGCTTGCGGTTCAGTATTATGCCGAACCGTATATTGTTGCAAATGTACCGCCGAATTGTTTTATGCCGAGACCTACTGTGGGATCTGCTGTGATCCGACTTACCAGACATGCGCAGCCGCCGGTACACGTCAGAGATGAAAAACTGATGTTCCGGATTATCCGGGCATCGTTCAATCAGAGGAGAAAGACGCTTGCGAACGGGCTTAAAAACTCGCCGGAATTGGATTTGCCGAAAGAGGTCATCAGTGAGGCAATCGACCGTCTGGGAAGAGGGGCAAGTATCAGGGGAGAGGCTCTTACACTGGAAGAGTTTGCAGAACTTGCAAATCACATCGGTGAGCTGATGTAGAATATAGGAGGAAACAAGTATGAGGTATCAGATACAAGGTGACACATTACCGGTAGTAATCTGCGAACTGGAGGATGGGGAGCAGATGGTGACAGAGAGAGGATCTATGTCATGGATGTCTCCGAATATGAAAATGGACACATCTACCAATGGAGGAATCGGTAAAGCATTCGGAAGAATGTTTTCCGGAGAATCCATGTTTCAGAATACTTACACGTCTCAGGGCGGGAAGGGACTGATTGCATTTGCATCCAGTTTTCCGGGTTCGATTAAGGCGTTTGAGGTGAGACCGGGACAGGAATATATTTTTCAGAAGAAGGCATTTCTGGCTTCGGAAGCAGGAGTAAGCCTGACCGTGCATTTTCAGAAAAAAGTAGCCTCTGGACTGTTCGGAGGGGAAGGTTTTATCCTGCAGAGAGTATCCGGAAATGGAATTGTATTTGCAGAATTCGATGGACACGTTGTGGAGTATGATCTGCAGCCTGGACAGCAGATCGTGATAGATTCCGGATATCTTGCCGCAATGACTGCGAGCTGCCAGATGGATATCCAGACGGTACCGGGACTTAAAAATATGGTATTCGGAGGCGAAGGACTGTTTAATACTGTAATTACCGGACCGGGGCATGTATGGCTTCAGACGATGCCAATCAGCAGTGTTGCAAATGCACTGAGACCGTATTTCCCAGCTGGAAATTAATGTAACAGTTTTTGTCAAATCTGCTTGGCTCAGAACAGTAACAATTAATAATTAGGTTATAAAACTTTAAGAATTATAGGATTGTATTTTTGTATACTATTTGATAGAATAGAGCAACACACCAAAATTGGAGACGCTTGATGGCGAAAGGTACTTATTGGTTTAAGACAGAAAGAAAGGGGTATGGTAGATGACCAATAACGGAAAAACTGTGGAGCAGGTGTTGTTCGAGAATACACCGGAGATTGAGAGACTTGCGGCGCTCTGTGAGAAGAGTAATGCGATCGACAAGGAGCTTTACACGGAATATGATGTGAAGCGTGGTCTTCGGGATGTGAATGGGAAGGGTGTACTTGCCGGGCTTACGAATATTTCGGATGTCTGCGCAAAGAAGATCGTGAATGGCGAAGAAGTCCCTTGTGAAGGCAATCTCTATTATCGGGGGTATAATATCAAGGATCTTGTCAGAGGATTTCTGGAGGCAGGACACTTTGGATTTGAGGAAGTCGCATATCTTCTGCTCTTTGGAGAACTTCCGAATGCTAAGCAGCTTGCGGAGTTTCATGAGATGCTGGTGGAGCGAAGAACCTTGCCGCCGACATTTGTCAGGGATGTTATTATGAAAGCCCCCAGTCGTGATATGATGAACAGCCTGTCGCGTTCAATTCTGAATTTGTATTCTTATGATGACAAGGCAGATGACACAAGCATTCCGAATGTCCTGAGACAGTGCTTGAATTTGATCAGCCAGTTCCCAATGCTGATGGTTTACGGCTATCATGCATATAATTATCGCATGGGTGATGACCTTTATATTTATGCACCGGAGCCGGATAAATCTGTAGCGGAGAATATCCTGATGATGCTGCGTGAGGACAGACAGTATACCGATCTGGAAGCGAAGCTTCTGGATATGGCACTTGTACTGCATATGGATCATGGCGGCGGAAATAATTCGACATTTACGACGCACGTTGTGACTTCATCCGGAACGGATACCTATTCTACCGTGGCAGCGGCGATGGCTTCTCTGAAAGGCCCGAAGCATGGAGGTGCCAATATCAAAGTGACTCAGATGTTTGCCGATATGAAGAAGGAAGTAAAGGACTGGGACGATGATGATGAGGTGCGTGCATACCTGGAAGGCCTTTTGAACAAAGAGCGATTTGACAAGAAGGGGCTGATCTATGGAATGGGGCATGCGATTTACTCTGTTTCTGACCCGCGTGCAGATATCTTTAAGAGCTTTGTAGAAAAGCTTGCTGTCGAGAAGGGGTGTCAAAAAGAATACAATCTGTATGCAAAAGTAGAAAAGATGGCGCCGGAGATCATAGCACAGAAGAGAAAGATGTACAAAGGTGTAAATGCGAATGTGGACTTCTACAGTGGACTGGTATACAGTATGCTGGGAATTCCGGAGCAGCTTTACACACCGATTTTCGCGACAGCACGTATAGTAGGCTGGAGTGCACATCGTCTGGAAGAGTTGAAAAATGTAGATAAGATCATTCGTCCGGCATATAAGCCTCTGGCACCGCACAGAGAGTATGTGAAGATGGAAGATAGATCATAGTATATGAGAAGAGCAGTTGTTTAACTGCTCTTTTTGCTTACCCAAAATATAGACGAAAAGTCAAGAAAAAGATTGACATTTAGAAATATTGAAGTAAAATATGTTTAGTATCGAACAATTCGAAAACGAACTAAAAGAAAGGCGGTAGTCGGATGACAGAAAAGAAGCGGGATCAGGTCGGTCTGGTCCTCAAGCGGCTGGATCATATGATGCGCCGGAACCTGTCGATGCATGTGAAGGAAGCAGGAATCGATGAGATTACACTGATGCACGGATGGATCATTCGGTATCTGTATGAGAACCGGGACCGCGATATTTTTCAAAAAGACATTGAAAAGCACTTTTCAGTAGGACGTTCGTCTGTCACGAACGTTATTCAGTTGATGGAGAAAAAAGGATATCTTCGGAGAGAGTCGGTGGACTATGATGCCCGCCTTAAGAAAGTATTGCTCACAGAGAAAGGGATTTATACCCATGAAAAAATCGAAGGGATCATCAGTGGACTTAATGTCAGGACGCTGGAAGGAATCTCAGATGAAGAATTGGATGCCTTTTTTATTGTTACTGAGAAATTAGAGAAAAATCTTATAAAACAAAAGGAACTTTTTATCAACAAGGAGGAGAGAGATGATTCGGACATTACTGAAAGAAGTAAAAGAATTTAAAGCTGCATCAATCATAACGCCGATGTTCATGATTCTGGAAGTGCTCATGGAAATGATGATTCCGTATTTGATGGCTTCTATTATTGATGACGGAGTCAATGCCGGAGACATGGGACACATTTACAAAGTCGGAGCGGTGATGATCGTTGCAGCCTTTGTGGGGCTTTTTGCCGGAATTATGGGAGGAAGGTTCGGAGCGAAGGCTTCCACAGGATTTGCGAGAAATTTAAGAGAAGCGATGTTTCGCAATATCCAGACATTTTCATTTTCCAATATTGATAAGTTCAGCACAGCCGGGCTTGTGACAAGACTTACGACGGATGTGACAAATATCCAGAATTCCTATCAGATGGTACTCAGGATGTTTACACGTGCGCCTGCCAGCCTGATCTGTGCGATGGTGATGGCATTCCGTATTAACGCGCGCCTGGCTTCCATCTACCTGATTGCTGTAATTATTCTGGGAGGAATTTTGTTCTTTATCATGAGCAATGCAACCAAATATTTTCAGATGGCTTTTCCGAAATATGATGATATGAATGCTTCTGTGCAGGAAAATGTGTCAGCGATCCGGGTGGTAAAAGCTTATGTAAGAGAAGAAGAGGAAACACAAAAATTTAAGCGGACGAGTGAGAATATTTATAAGATCTTTAAAAAGGCTGAATGCAATCTGGTTTACAATTCACCGATCATGCAGTCTACCGTTTATACCTGTATTCTGCTGATCAGCTGGCTCGGTGCAAAAATGATCGTTTCTGATACATTGACCACCGGAGAATTGATGAGTCTTCTGACATACTGTATGAATATTCTGATGAGTCTTATGATGCTGTCCATGGTTTTCGTTATGATTTCCATGAGTATGGCAAGTGCTAAACGTATTTCTGAAGTTCTAAGTGAGACCAGTGATCTGAAGAATCCGGAAGAACCGATTCATGAAGTGAAAGACGGTTCTATTGAATTCAGGAATGTGGATTTCTCTTATAAAAAAGATGCAGGAGAGCCGGTGTTGAAGGATATTAATATCTGTATTCATTCCGGTGAAACGATCGGAATTGTCGGAGGGACGGGAAGTGCGAAAACTTCGCTTGTGAATCTGGTAAGCCGTCTGTATGACGTGACGCAGGGAGAAGTGCTTGTAGGCGGAAGAAATGTTAAGGAATATGATATGGAATCCCTCCGTAATCAGGTTTCCGTCGTGCTGCAGAATAATGTACTGTTTTCGGGTACGATTCTGGATAATCTGCGTTGGGGTGATAAAAATGCGACTCGTGAAGAATGTGAGAAGGCATGTCAGCTGGCATGTGCGGATGAATTTATCCAGAGATTCCCAAGAGGCTATGAGACACATATCGAGCAGGGAGGAAATAACGTATCCGGCGGCCAGAAGCAGAGACTTTGTATCGCGAGGGCACTGCTTAAGAAACCGAAGATTCTGATCCTGGATGACAGTACCAGTGCGGTGGATACGGCAACCGATGCCAAAATCCGCAAAGCTTTTGCTGAGGAAATACCGGATACGACAAAACTGATTATTGCACAGAGAATTTCAAGTGTGCAGAGTGCGGACAGGATCCTTGTCCTGAATGAAGGAAAAGTGGATGGATTCGGAACGCATGAAGAGTTGCTTGCCGGAAATGAGATTTACCGTGAGGTATATGAATCTCAGACAAAAGGCGGCGGAGATTTTGATGAAAAGGCGGGTGAATAGAAGATGGCAGGACCAATGAAGCCGGGAGCTCCAAGAGGAACAAAACCGAAGGTTAAGGATCCCGGGAAATTATTTATAAGACTGATGAAATATGTTCTCAAAAGCTATAAGATCCATTGTATTTTCGTGTTCTTATTCATTTGCGGAAGTGTGCTTGCAAATGTGCAGGGAACCATGTTTACCAAGAACCTGATCGATGACTACATTACGCCGTTTCTGCTTTCCGACACGCCGGATTTCGGACCGCTTGCACATGCGATTGGCAGAGTGGCCGTGTTCTATGCATTGGGAGTACTGTGTACCTATTTGTATAACCGGATCATGGTCAATGTAACGCAGGGAACGCTGCGGGATCTGCGAAATGATCTGTTTGAACACATGGAAAAACTGCCGATCAGGTATTTTGACTCTCATGCTCATGGAGATATCATGTCGGTCTATACGAACGACATCGACACGTTGAGACAGATGATCAGCCAGAGTATTCCGCAGGTGATCAACAGTGGATTTACGATCATCAGTGTATTTGTCAGTATGCTGATCTTGAATATTCCGCTTACGATTGTGACCCTGGTTATGGTGGCGCTCATGATCAAAGCGTCCGGATTCGCGGCAGGCAAGAGTGGAAAATATTTCATGGAACAGCAGGTGAATCTTGGAAAGGTTAACGGATATATTGAGGAAATGATGAATGGACAGAAGGTTGTCAAAGTCTTCTGCCATGAAGAGGAAAATGAAGAACGATTCAAAGAACTGAACGATCAGCTCTTTGAGAGTGCAGACAGAGCCAATACCTTTGCCAATGTGTTAGGACCGATCAACGCACAGCTTGGAAATGTGAGCTATGTAATCTGCGCGATTGTGGGAGGTATTCTTGCGCTGAATCATGTGGGCGGATTTACACTCGGCGGACTTGCAAGTTTCCTGACTTTTAATAAGAGCTTCAGTATGCCGATTAACCAGATCAGTAACCAGCTCAATGCGGTTGTTATGGCAATGGCCGGTGCAGAGAGAATTTTCCGGATGATTGATGAACCGATTGAGAAGGATGAAGGTTATGTTACGCTGGTCAATGCAAAAGAAGAAGACGGAAAGCTTGTAGAGAGTGCGGAGCGTACCGGAAGATGGGCATGGAAACATACGCATCAGGCAGACGGAACTACAGATTATGTAGAAGTGAAAGGTCATGTAGTCTTCAACGGAGTTGATTTCGGATATACAGACGAGAAGATCGTTCTTCACGATGTGAAACTTTATGCGGAACCGGGACAGAAGATCGCATTCGTAGGATCTACCGGAGCAGGAAAGACGACGATTACCAATCTGATCAACCGTTTCTATGATATTCAGGACGGTAAGATCCGGTACGACGGAATCAATATCAACAAGATCAAGAAACCGGATCTGAGAAGGTCTTTGGGAATCGTACTCCAGGATACACACTTATTTACCGGAACGGTCAAAGAAAACATTCGTTACGGGAAACTGGATGCGACCGATGAAGAGGTCATTGCAGCGGCAAAGCTTGCCAATGCAGACGGATTTATCCGAAGACTCCCGCAGGGGTATGATACCATGCTTCACGGAGATGGGGCAAACTTAAGTCAGGGTCAGAGACAGCTTCTTGCGATTGCCCGGGCAGCGATCGCAGATCCACCTGTACTAATTCTTGATGAGGCGACCAGCTCGATCGATACAAGAACCGAGCGAATCGTTCAGGACGGTATGGATAAACTGATGCACGGACGTACCACATTTGTCATCGCTCACAGATTGTCAACGGTACGGAATTCAGACTGTATCATGGTTCTCGAACAGGGAAGAATTATTGAGCGGGGAACGCACGAACAGCTTATGGAGGAAAAAGGAAAGTATTATCAGCTTTATACCGGGAATGCAATCAGCGCGTAAATGAAAAATATGGAATTTATGTCAGGGGATGTGCCCTTCGGAAACGAAGAGACATCCCCTGATGTCGTATCCGGGCACCCGATAAAACAGATTGCTTTTTCCTGTGCAATACCATATACTTTTATTTGTATGAGAGCGAAAAGAACTGGTCGGTGCTCGTTGTATATGCGTGTACCTGTCTGGACGAAGTGGGCAAGATCCCATGGGTGATGTATCACTATCGTAAATACATATGGGTCAAGGACTTGACCCGTGAGCTTTAAAAAAGAAGGAGGAAGAAAAATATGATGATTATTGGAGTGATTCTGGCGGCTCTTGCAGTGCTGATTCTCATTGTAGTGCTCCGCGCGGTCATGCTGAAGCCGACTGAAGCAAAGGAAGCAAAAGTGAAGCTTGATACGAGTCAGCGGAGTGTGGAATACGGAAAACGTCTGGCAAAAATGATTCAGAAAGAGACGATCTCCTGTTTGAATCAGGAAGACAGAAGCAAGTTCTATGAATTTCATGAGGTTTTGGAAGAATTATTTCCGAACGTGCATAAGAACTGTGAGAAGCATGTATTTAACGGAAGCCTGCTCTTTAAATGGAGCGGAAAAAGCAGTCAAAACCCGATTCTTTTTATGAGCCACCAGGATGTGGTAGAAGCAGGCGGAACTTGGGAACATGCCCCTTTCAGTGGTGACATCGACGAAGAAGGAAGAGTATGGGGAAGAGGAACGGTGGATACCAAAGGAAGCCTTTTCTGCATCTTCACGGCGATCGAAGAACTGATCGGAGAAGGATATCAGCCGGAAGTAGATGTCTATATCGGAAGCAGCTGTACTGAAGAGTGGAGCGGTGACGGAGCTCCGGCTACCGTTGAATATCTGAAAGAACAGGGAATCGAACTTGCGCTGGTACTGGATGAAGGCGGCATGATTATCGAAGAGCCGATCGGTGGAGTCAAAGGAACCTATGGCATGGTCGGCGTTGTGGAAAAAGGATATGGGGATGTCAAATTCACGGCCAGAAGCAACGGAGGACACGCGAGCGCACCGAAGAAGAATTCTCCGCTTGTTCGTCTCGGAAAATTTATGGTAGATGTAGAAAAACACAGCCCGTTCGTGAACAAATTCACACCGACACTGGATGAAATGTTCCGGCGCTGCGCTCCGAATATGGATTTTGGAATGAAAGTAATCTTTGCCAATATGTGGCTGTTCAAGCCGCTTCTGGAGAAATTACTTCCATCTATCAACTCCGTGGCAGGCGCGATGATCCACACGACACTCGCATTCACCACGGCAAAAGGATCCGATGGCCTGAACGTACTCCCCCAGGAGGCCTATGTGACCGGCAATATGCGTTTCAGCCATCACCAGCCAAATGAAGAGAGCATCAAAGCCGTGAGTGAAATCGCAAAGAAATATGATATCGAGACAGAAATCATCTGCCAGGATCCGCCATGCCCGATCGTAGATTATAACAGCAATGCATTCCGTCTTGTAGAAGAAACAGCAAAAGAAATGTATCCGGGAATCGGTATCTGCCCGTATATCATGACCGGCGGAACCGACGCAAAATACTATTCCGAAGTCAGCAAAAACTGTATCCGCTTTGCGCCGCTGTACATCGATGGGCAGCAGTACGGAAGCATTCATGCGTTGAACGAGAATATTTATCAGGGGACACTTCCGATGGGAGTTGACTTTTATAAGAATGTGGTGAAGAAGAGTCGGTAGTCATCCCTTGATGAAATAAGAGGTAATTGGATCTATGGAACCATACTATTACAACAAGATGACAAAACAGCAGCAGGGGGCATACCATGCAATCCTTCAGGGGGTGCTTGCAATTTCAGATGAATTTCAGATTCCCCGACTAGAAGCAGAAGACCTTTACAACGTGTTCTTCCGCCTTCGCCTCGACCACCCGGAAATATTCTGGGTGCCCGGCTATAAATACAAATATTATCCGGATTCACCCAATCTCATATTTGTCCCGGAGTATCTGTTCGAAAAAGGGAAAATTAAAGAGCATCAGAAAGCCATGAAGGCGAGAGTTGACAAATTAGTACGCCCGGCAATGAATTTGCCCGAGTGGGACAAAGAGAAATACATACACGATTTTATCTGTGAAAATATACATTATGATAAGCTGAAAAAGCCATATTCCCATGAAATCATCGGTCCGCTTGGACAAGGTGTCGGGGTATGTGAGGGTATTGCAAAGTCAGTAAAGATTTTGTGTGATGCACTGGGAATCTGGTGCATCATTACAGTCTGCGGCAACAACCCGGATAAGGGGATTAAATATCGCCATACATGGAATATTGTGAAAATCGGTGGAAAATATTATCATCTGGATGCAACGTTTGATAATACGCTTGGAAAGGATGAAGTGCGTTACGATTATTTCAACCTGGATGATAAAAGTATCTTTCGGGATCATGAGCCTTTGATCGTACCGGCACCGGCCTGTATAGATGGGGATCATTTTTATTATAAAGAAAAGAAATTATCATTTACCAAAAAGGAAGAGGTATATAAGAGAGCGCTTCAGGCGGCGAAGAAAGGGAAAATGTTCACATTCCACTGGCGAGGAGGATATTTGACGAAAACGGTACTCGAAGAACTGTTGGAGTTGATCCAAAAGGCAGGAGAAGAGAAAGGAAAACGAGCAAAGATCAGCCTGAACTGGTCACAGGCAGTCATCCGATTCGCGTTTACGGAAAAAATTGGTCAGGCGGAAGTTGTGGTGGAAGAAGCAAATGAAGGAGAACTGGAATAGTGGATGCATTAGCTATGCTGCAGGAACTTCTGGAACAGGATCAATTTGAACTGGTGTTTCGGGAAAAGCAAGAAAAGGCAGACAAGGACATTCGTCTTGTTTATTTGATGAATGATGCGGTAGAGAGCTTTCTGGTGTTTAAAAATGCAAGGATGACCGGGGAGTACCGGAAAGACTATGAAGGAGAGCTGGAAGCCTCCATCAGCCATAATGGTAAGGAGTATATTTTGATTGTACGCCAGGGAAATTCAGTGGTCACTCTGTTTTTTGATGATATATTTCCAGAGGTACATCTTTATGATTATGGAGAAATCGGACATTTCTGGGTACAGGGATACGAATATCTCAGACAGCTGGAGTATCGGATCGCAATCTTAAGAGATAAATTGTATTATCTGGGGGAGAAATTCTGCACGCCCAAGGAGCGAGAATTAGCTGCATTGTCGGAATTCCCGCCGTTGAATTATTGCTGTTATCCGGCGGTTCCGAATCAATATATTGTACCGAGAGAAGATGGATGGAGACCATCCGAAGAGGCAATCACGGTGATGGAAGAATTGGCCGGCAAGGTGAATGATAAGCGAATGAAGCGGATCCTCAGATTTTATCGAAGATATCCTCTTTCGACGGTGGCTAAAGAGATCGCACGAATGCTGCACCGGAATGCGCATGCAGAATTGGTGGATTTATTAAATAAGAGATTAAAAGAAGAATCTGCAGTATATCCGAGGCGCTCATTCGGAGAAGAAGATCAAAAATATATGGCGTTGATTGAGAAGGTGAAAAAGAGGCAGGAAGAACTGAAACTTCAGGGGCAGGAATCTGTGCTCCTCCGAGAAGAACCTTTTGTGAATGTGAAAGACGGGATTAATTTTCAGGTACATTTGATGATCTGGGAGAAGGGGATCGTGAATAGGAAAGTGGTAGTGGAGAGTTATGAATTATAATGGGCAAGTGTTAGGAAAACGATTGTGGTGATATGGACAAAGAATTTATATAATAAATAAGGAGAGTGAATGAAAATGAAGTATGATTTTACAACAATAATGAATCGCCTGGGAAAAGATGCTATTGCAGTCGATGTACCGGAAAAATCTCCGGATTTTGGACCTCGTGATGAGGAATTTGATTTTATCCCGATGTGGGTTGCGGATATGAATTTCGCAACAGTCCCGACTGTGCAGGAGGCTATCAGAGAACGTCTTGAACATCCTGCGTTTGGATATTTTGATCCCAGAGAAGAGTACTATCAGGCAATCATCAATTGGCAGGAGACACGTAATCATGTCACCGGGCTTACTCAGGAATGTATTGGATATGAGAATGGAGTGTTGGGAGGACTTGTTTCAGCGCTCAACGCATTTGCTGCGCCGGGGGACAGTGTGCTGGTGCATAGTCCGACCTATATCGGATTCACCAGAAGTATTACCAATGCCGGATACAAGATCGTCCTCAGTGAGCTCAAACGTGATGCAGAAGGAATCTGGCGAATGGATTATGACGACATGGATGAGAAGATCAAGAAGAATAAGATCCACGTTGCGGTCTTCTGCAATCCGCATAATCCGACCGGAAGAGTATGGGAGCGCGAAGAGCTGGAAAAAGCAATGGAAGTGTACCGGAAGAATGACTGTATCGTGATTTCAGATGAAATCTGGTCCGATATCATTTTAAATGGAAATCATCATACTCCGCTGCAGTCGGTCAGCGAAGATGCAAGAAATCGTACAATGGCACTTTACGCACCGAGCAAGACATTTAATCTGGCGGGACTGATTGGAAGCTATCATATTATTTATAATTCTTATCTGCGTGACCGCGTACGCGCCTGCAGCAGTAAGTGCCATTATAATTCCATGAATGTATTGTCCATGTATGCTCTGATGGGAGCTTACAGACCGGAAGGTATGGAATGGGTCGATGAACTGCGGGAAGTATTGTCCGGAAATGTGAACTACGCATATGATTATATTCTGGAACATTTTGATGGCGTGACGTTAAGCAAGCCGCAGGGAACCTATATGTTGTTCCTGGACTGCACCGAGTGGTGCGAAAAAAATGGCAAGACGATGGATGAGCTACTGAAAGCGGGATATCGTGTAGGTGTCGGCTGGCAGGATGGAAGACCGTTTCACGGAGAACATTCGATCCGAATGAATTTGGCGCTTCCGTTTACAAGGGTGCAGGAGGCGTTTGAACGATTGGATAAGTATGTTTTCAATCCATAAACTTATTTAGGGATGAAAATCCGATTGTTTTTCCCTATTCCGCATGGTATAATTTCCTGACAGAAAAGGAAACTTTTCAGACTTTTCATGATGAAGATAAAGGAGAATGTATGGAAAATTTTACATTTTATGCACCAACGTATTTTGCGTTTGGCAAAGACACGGAAAATGAAACAGGAAAATATGTAAAACGTTTCGGGGGAACAAAAGTATTGATTCACTACGGCGGCGGTTCCGTTATCCGCTCCGGACTGCTTGAGCGCGTGAAGAAATCATTGGAAGAAGAACAGATTGGTTATGTAGAACTTGGCGGTGTAAAGCCGAATCCGAGAAGCGGACTCGTATATGAAGGAATCGAACTCTGCCGGAAAGAAGGCGTGGATTTTATTCTCGCTGTGGGTGGAGGGAGCACGATCGACTCAGCCAAAGCGATCGCGGCAGGCGTCCCGTATGATGGGGATTTCTGGGATTATTATCAGGGCGGTATTGTAAATGAGGCCGTGCCGATCGGCACGGTGATCACGATCTCGGCAGCAGGAAGCGAAGGCTCTGCTGATTCTGTCATCACGAAAGAAGAGGGAATGTATAAGCGATCCACTACGGGGGAAGCACTGAGACCCAAATTTACGATTATGAATCCTGCCCTGACGCAGACACTGCCGGCTTATCAGACTGCGTGCGGCATTACGGATATCATGGCACATTTGTACGAGCGTTATCTGACGAATACCAAAGAAGTGGAATGTACAGACCGGATGATCGAAGCTCTGCTTCTGACGATGATCCACGAGGGGCCAAGAGTGATCGAAGATCCGGATAATTATGATGCACGTGCCAATATCATGTGGGCCGGGATGATGGCGCATAATAATTCCTGTGGTGTGGGAAGAAGTCAGGACTGGACGAGCCATTGCATTGAGCATGAGCTTTCGGCAATGTATGACTGCGCACATGGTGCAGGGCTTGCTGTGGTTATGCCGGCTGTCTTTACTTATAATCTTCACCATGATGTCATGCGTTTTGCGCAGATCGCGGTAAGAGTATGGGGATGTCAGATGGATTTCCAGAATCCGGAGAGAACAGCAAAAGAAGGAATCGAAGCACTCAGGAATTTCCTGATTTCAATTGGTATGCCAAAAAATTTTGAAGAACTCGGAGCAAAAGAAGAAGATATTGAGAAACTTGCATATACCTGTTGCTATGGAGATGTGGAAAACGGAACAACCGGTGGTTTTGTTACATTGAATCAGCAGGATGTGGAAAATATATATCGCCTGATGCTGTAAAAATGAATTGGATACGCGAAAACCCGCCAACCTTTCGGCTGACGGGTTTCGTTGTTTTTATAGTTATCTAAAGGAATGAGAGTAAAGTGTGGCAATCGGGTTCCCCCGATTGCGCTACTTTATGAGGGGGGAGATAGTTGTGTTATCAACTATCTGGTACTTAGTATACCCTGAAAATATGTCCAAAATGTGATGAGACCATTAAAGAAATCGAAAAAATATAAAAAACTTCTTAAGAAAGCTACAAAAAATGTCTTAATTATTCTTTGCTGTGATAAGATAAAGGCAAATAGCGATGTGGAGGTGCTGCATATGAGGATTACCAATCTTCGGATTAAAAATTTCAAATCTATCCGTAATATGTACATCAAAGAGATTGAAAATGCATTAATTCTGGTGGGAAAGAATAATACCGGAAAGACAGCAGTACTGGAGGCCGTCTGTGCAGTGGGCGGGACCTATCAGATCTGTACGGAAGATTTTCAGGAAGACTTCCCGAATATTGAAATATTTATGACGCTTGAGATAACAGAAGAAGATTTGCATGTACTTCATCAGAACGGCATTGTAAGTCAGTACAGAAGATATGATATCTGGTTTCAGGATTTCTGCAAAAAACTGCCTTCTTTTCAAGACGGTGAAGTGGACTTTGAGTTTGTGGCGAATCGGGATGGAAAGATACGTTATAGTGATGGTGTGAAGAAGAATAACCCTTATATTTTAGAGGTATTTCCGAGAATTTATCACGTAGATGCACAGAGAAATCTCAGGCAGCTTCAGGATGATATTCTTCTGCTTCAGGAGGATGAACTGCTCAAGAAGATGCGTGCGGATTGTTGTATGTTTGAACGCGCCAAGAAGTGTACACATTGTTTTTCATGTATCGGACTGATCAATCAGAAAACGCCGGAAGAAATGAATGCGTTTGAGGCGGCTAAGCTTCTGGATTATAAGCTTTACCAGCTGAATCTGGATGCATTTGCGAGAAAAGTGAATCAGAATTTCCGCAAAAACGGCGGACAGGCGGAGATTATTTATTCTATGAATCGTGACGTGGAACGTATGCTGCAGGTGACTGCCGAGATACGGGGAAAATCCAGGAATGAAACACATCCGGCGGAACACATGGGCAAAGGGATGAGGAGTATTTACATGCTTTCCCTTTTGGAAACAGGACTGGATGATGAGAATGCGCTCCCATGCATTGTGATCGTGGAGACGCCGGAAATCTTCCTGCATCCACAGCTCCAGAAAGTAAGTGGAGATATTCTGTATCGGCTGGCAAAACAAAAGCAGGTCATGTTTTCCACACATTCTCCGAACCTACTTCCCAATTTCAACAATCGTCAGATTCGCCAGATTGTAGAGGATGAGGACGGATTTTCGCAGGTGAAAGAGAAGACGGATATCAGTGCGGTGCTGAATGACCTGGGATACTCGGCAAATGATCTGATGAACGTGGATTTTGTATTCATCGTGGAAGGAAAGCAGGACAAAAGCCGTCTGCCGCTTCTTCTCAGAAAATACTATTCCGAGATATATGATGAACAGGGAAAGCTCTCCAGAGTTGCGATTATTACAACGAACAGCTGCACAAACATCAAGACGTATGCGAATTTAAAATATATGAACCAGATTTATCTGAAAGATTCGTTCCTTATGATCCGTGATGGAGACGGCAAAGACAG
Source organism: Bariatricus sp. HCP28S3_F11 (assembly GCF_052065395.1). NCBI lineage: Bacteria > Bacillati > Bacillota > Clostridia > Lachnospirales > Lachnospiraceae > Bariatricus > Bariatricus sp. HCP28S3_F11. The sequence goes on from NZ_JBQHUC010000009.1 coordinate 83,032, forward strand.
TGAAAAGCTGAAGCGCAGTTTGTGTCGTTATTATGAAGAACGCAATCTGGAGGACGCAGACGGACTGCCGCGCGTGACAGAGAAAAATGTACTGATTTTGAAGTATTATTCTTTTGAAAATTATTTCTTTAATCCCTGTATTATGGCGAAGATCGGGATCGTTGATTCGGAAGAAGCGTTTTATGAAGCGTTCCTCGTAAAATGGAAGGAATATTTGTATCGCCTTTCCAGCGGCAAAAAGCTTCGGGAAGTAATCGGACATGATCTTATATGTGTGCAGGATGTGAAAGATCATATGGAAGAGATTCGGATCCATATGCGGGGACATAATCTTTACGATATTTTCTATGGAAGGTACAAGGACCGAGAGGAAGAAATCCTTGGAAAATATATCGATCTGGCACCGAGAGAGGATTTTGAAGACATTCTTGACGCGATAGACCGATTTATCTATTTTGAAAATCGAAAATGTTAAGTGAAATTATTGAAATGGCAGGTGTGATTATTCCTGTTGCGGTGGTCGTGGTAATCCTTGTTCTGTTTTTGGCTACAGAGTATGTGAAAGCATCTCCCGATACGGCATTTATCATTTCCGGTCTGAGGAAACAGCCAAAAGTCCTGATCGGTAAAGCAGGCATCAAGATTCCGTTTCTTGAAAAGAAGGATGCTTTGAATCTGCAGTTGATTCCAATCAATGTGAAGACATCGAGTGCGGTTCCGACAGCCGATTATATTAACATCCGGGTCGATGCGGTCGTCAATGTGAAGATCAGTGATGATGAACAGAGACTTGGACTGGCGGCTCAGAACTTCCTGAATCAGCCGACAGACTATATCAAGCAGGTTGCAAGAGAAGTTCTGGAAGGTAACATGCGTGAGATCGTCGGCAAGATGAATCTGGAGGAAATGGTTTCAGACCGCCAGAAATTTGCGACACTTGTAAAAGAGAACTCCGAGCCGGACCTTGCGGCGATGGGACTTGATATTGTCAGCTTTAACGTGCAGAATTTTGTGGATGAGAATGGCGTCATTGAGAACCTTGGTGTGGATAATATCGTTAAGATCCAGAAAAATGCGGCGATTTCAAGAGCAGAAAGTGAAAAAGAAATCGCCCGGGCTCAGGCGATCGCCAAGAAAGAGGCGAACGATGCACAGGTAAGTTCCGAACTGGAGATTGCCAATGCAATTGCAAAAGCACAGAAAGAAAAAGCAGTTGTAAAGGCGGAGGCTGACAGAGAGTCAAAAGAAGCGCAGATCAATGCGGAACCACTCGCAAAAGTTGATAAGATTACGATGTACGGTGAAGGAAATTCCGCAAAACTGATGAAAGATATTATGGGAACTCTGAATCAGGTGACGGATGGACTCAAAGAATCCACAGGAATTGATCTGCAGGCAGTGCTGGCAGGATTTGCCGGGGCGAAAATAGCTGAAAACAGTGACAAGAATGATAATGAATAAAGAAAATCCGCCAGTCATGGGGACTGGCGGATTTCTTTATCGTTATCTAAAGGAATGAGAGTAAAGTGCGGCAATCGGGAATCCCCGATTGCGCTTACTTTATGAGGGGGGAGATAGTTGTGTTATCAACTATCTGACTCTAAGTATATACTGAAAATGTGTCTAAAGTATGAGTAGATTCTAAAAGAAATCGAAAATTTCTTAAATGAAAATTAAGAAAACTCCCCGCATGCTCTTAAAAAATCTTTGATAATCTTGTATACTGTAGAGGAGGTGATGAATATGTCTACAATTTTAGTTTGTGACGATGATAAAGATATCGTAGATGCGATCGATATTTACCTGACTCAGGAGGGATATCAGGTGCTAAAAGCCTATAATGGCGAAGAAGCAATCAAAGTTTTAAAGGAAAAGGAAGTGGATCTTCTGATTATAGATGTCATGATGCCGCGTCTTGACGGAATCAGGGCGACCTTAAAGATTCGGGAAGAGATGAGTCTGCCGATCATTATTTTATCAGCGAAGTCGGAAGATGCAGATAAGATTCTGGGACTGAATATCGGTGCGGATGATTATATGACGAAACCGTTCAATCCGCTTGAATTGGTTGCAAGAGTGAAATCTCAGTTGCGTCGTTATACCCAGCTTGGAAGTACATCAAAAGAAGACAGCAAATATGAATTTAAAACCGGAGGACTGGTCATCCGGGATGATTTAAAGCGGGTGACCGTGGATGGTGAGACAGTCAAATTAACTCCTATTGAGTATAATATTCTACTTTTACTGGTCAAAAATCAAGGAAAAGTATTTTCAATCAATCAGATTTATGAAAGTATCTGGAATGAAGAGGCGATCGGCGCAGATAATACGGTTGCGGTACATATCCGGCATATTCGTGAAAAGATAGAGATTAATCCAAAGGAACCTCGCTATCTTAAAGTCGTCTGGGGTGTAGGGTATAAGGTGGAAAAAATATAATCAGGAGGCGACAGTATGAATAAATGGTATAGGAGTGCGCCATGTAAGGGAGTTCTTCTTGTGTTGGAACATCTGATGGCGTCAACTGCGGCGGTCTGTCTTGTGTGGATGATGACTTGTTATATGAATGGCGGTATGGCGGCGATTTTGGATAAACCGGAGCAGAAATACGAAGACTCCAAAGCTTTTGAAGAACAGCTTCAGGGAGTTGCATCGGACATAATCTGGGCTGAACCCAGAATGGAAGAATTCGAAACAGAAGGAGTCTATGATGAAAATAAGACGGTAGACCTCAGAGAATTCCTGGATGATGAAACAATCTCGGGTGAGAATAAAAGCGGTCTGGCATATAGGCTTGGTGATTTGTATGAATGGGGGATAACCGGGGTATATGGAAACTATGGGGCGACAGCGGATATCGATAAAAAAATCATAGTCTGTAAGCGTGAAGATGGTACATACCAGTATTTTTACCAGGATGAATTTCAGAAAATGCTTGAGGATGGATCACTAAGATTTTCTACGATAGAAGAAGCAAAGAGCTTCGGGTACGAAACACAGGAAGAGATATTTGGATTACTGTTAAACGGAGAGGTAGGCTATGAGAGCCTATACAAAAATCTGCTCGACAGTGATGGGAGAATTGCATTTACCAGCTTTTGGCTATACGACGGGTACATGGTAGAAGAAACATATAAACCGCTGGGAGTATCAAATCTGGTGGAACTGGTGAATACAGATCCGAGATGGAATGGAAAACTGAGTGAAGTGATGGAGGCAATCGCAGAAGCGGTGGATCAGATTAATAATGAAGTGGATAACTGCCGGACGATCCTGAATGAATGGTCGGAAGGAAATTCGAATCTTTATTATTTGCTGGTGGACAGAAAAACAGGAAAAATCTATTCCAATAGGGCAGAGATTTTGAGAATGTCAGATTGGAAAGAGGGCATTGAGTACATCAAGAAATATGGAAAATATGTTGTTGTTACGCCAAAACTTGCTGAGTTTGAAAGTAATATGAAGAAATCGGCAACGGTATGGAAAAGTGTGATTTCGTCTTTTGTACGGACTAATGATTATGTTTGTGCATTTGCGGTTGATACTACATATCCGGTTCAGGACCAATTTTACCAGGAAAATGAAGTGTATAGTGAATATGCTCCCGTTTACAGGACGGTCTTTGGAATCGGAATAACAGCGGTAATTATTTTTTTGATTTGCCTGACGTGGCTTACAATCATATCCGGCCGTTCCAACCGTGAGGAGGGAGTCTGCCTTCTTACGATAGACAGAATGAAGACGGAAATTTTCATTGTGATTGTGGGAGGTGCATGTGCCCTGGCTGTAACTGCTGTTGCTTATGTATGTGATTCTATCTTTAGTCAGGGATATTATCATTATACGACATCAACAACCACCAGTTCGACATCCTATGCAATTTCCAATGGATATATTTTGTGGACGTGGGACAGTGTCATATTGTTGGGCATGGCTTTTATGCTGCTCTGCGCGGCAGTTTCGATCTTGTGGTTTGGAATGACAAGAAGAATCAAAGCACATACGATCTGGAAAAACAGCCTTTTCTGCTGGATATGCAGGTTTATAAAAATGATGTTTTCCAATATCAATGCTTTGTGGGGGACGTTGGTCGGATTTGGAGTATTTACTCTGCTTCACTGGTTTGCTGTCGGCTGGGCGTGGCAAGCACCTTTCTGGCTCATCGTCATGCTGGCGGCGGAAGCGGTGGCGCTTGTTGTAGTGGTTCGTTCGACACTCGGACGCAATAGAATCAGAAAAGGAGTGTCTGCAATTGCGGAGGGACAGGTTGATTATCAGATTCCACTGGAAGGATTGAGCGGTGAGCAGCGGGGAGTGGCGGAACAGATTAATAAGATTGGAGACGGGTTGGATCGTGCGCTGGAAGCAAGTATGAAAAATGAGCGGATGAAAACGGATCTGATCACCAATGTTTCGCATGATATCAAGACGCCTCTGACTTCCATCATCAATTATGTGGAACTTTTAAAACGTGAGAATTTCGAGGATCCGAAGATACAGAATTATCTTCAGATTCTGGAAGAAAAAGCGTTTCGTCTGAAAACGTTGACGGAAGATGTAGTGGAAGCCTCCAAGGTCAGCAGCGGTAACATTAAACTGGAGAAAATGAATCTGAATCTGGTCGAGTTGGTCAATCAGACCTACGCAGAGCTGGAAGAAAAATTTACAGACAGGAACCTTCGTTTGGTTGTGAATCTTCCGGAGGAACCGGCAATTATATTTGCGGATGGCAGAAGAATGTGGCGCGTATTATTTAATGTATTCAATAATGCGGCAAAATATGCGATGGAGGGCACCAGAGTGTATGTTGATCTGATGACCGTGGGACAGGAGATCCGCTTTACTTTGAAAAATGTGTCAGAACAGCCTTTGAATATTTCTGCGGATGAGTTGACAGAGCGTTTTATCAGGGGAGATCTTTCACGAAGTACGGAAGGAAGCGGTCTGGGATTATCGATAGCAAAGAATCTTACAGAATTACAGGGAGGTACTTTTGAATTATATCTGGATGGAGATTTGTTTAAAGTGTTGATCTGTTTTCCGAAAGCAGAATAAGTTAGAAAATGTGAAACCTTTCAGAGAGCGGGAGCCCGGCGCAAGCCGGGCTCCTTATTCATGTGAAAACCCCTTGCGTTTCCAACATTTCCGTTTTACAATATTAGGGTATCTTCGACTATGATTCAGAGGAGTATATTATGGATACATTAAAATCAGTTTTGGATAAAAGTTTTAATATAGATTTTGTTTCTGCGGTGCTCAGTAATCCGCGGGAAAAAGATGGGACGGTGAAGGTTAAAATACGTCCGGTCATGAAGCAGGACAGACTGCTTTTTCAATGTGAAGAATACAGGAACAATCAGGCGTTTCATCTGAATCTGGAGGCGGAAGCGACTTCGGAATATGTGGAAAACCAGATGAAAGTTTTCAAGCAGATGCAGATGGAAACAAGGCAGTTCCGCTATCAGGTTCTTGTTAGTAAGAAAGGCAAGATGACGATACAGAAGAGACTGCAGACTGCTGAAGTGAAAGAAGTGAATTATTCGCACAATCGTGCGAAGCACTATATTCTGGAAGAAGGGAAAACGGTTCCTTTTCTGCGGGATCTGGGAGTTATGACGAAGACGGGAGAAATCGTGCGTACGAAGTTCGACAAGTTTCGCCAGATTAATCGTTTCCTGGAGTTTATTGAAGATATTCTGCCACAGCTGCCAAAGGACAGAGAAGTGACGATCCTGGATTTTGGCTGTGGAAAATCATATTTGACTTTTGCGATGTATTACTATTTGCACGAGCTGAATGGATATGACATCCGTATCATTGGACTGAATCTGAAAACAGATGTGATCGAAGCGTGTAATCAGCTTGCAAAAAAATATGGATACAAGAAACTGAAGTTCCTGGAAGGAAATATTGCAGATTATACCGGAAGCGACGAGGTAGATATGGTTGTGACGCTTCATGCCTGTGATACAGCGACGGATTTTGCGCTTGCGAAAGCTGTGGGATGGAAAGCCAAAGTCATTCTTTCGGTTCCTTGCTGTCAGCATGAGCTCAATGGGCAAATGGCAAATGAAGTGCTTGCGCCGCTGTTTTCCTATGGGCTGATTAAAGAACGGATGGCGGCACTTGTGACAGATTCGCTCCGTGCGGAGTATTTAAAAAGGGAAGGGTATGATACACAGATTCTGGAATTTATCGATATGGAACATACGCCGAAGAATATATTGATACGGGCCGTATATACGGGAAAACGGGGAGACAATGATGAGGCAATCTGTGCATGCGAGAAAATGCTGCATGTTCAGCCTACGTTGGGAAAATTATTAAAGGGTGAAATATATGATTAAAAAAATAGCGGTGCGCGCAAGTGTTCTTACTGCCGTGTTTATCATGGCAGTGATTGTGTTCAGTTATCTGACCAATCGTGGGAATACGGACATGAGCGCTGATATGGATGGTGCAACATTGCCGAGAATTTCATTTGTGACGGAAGGGTATGAAATTAATTCCATTCCTGGGTATAAGAATGACATGGAGATTCCATCAATGCGCGATACACTCACTCCGGTGGAAAATCGTGAGATAGAACTGCATCTCGAAAAATATGACAATCAGGTTCAGAAGATGACCTGGCAGGTATTTACATTGGACGGCGAAAAATGTCTGCAGCAGGAGACGTTAAAAGAGATTGGTGATGTGGAAACACTCAAGTTAAAGGGCGATGGAATACTGGATGAAGAACGTGTACTTAAGGTGACCCTCCATCTGGAAAATGAGGATGTATATTATTATACAAGAATTCGAAATCAGGAAGGATGCAATTATAAAACATGTCTGGATTTTGCAAATACTTTTCATGAGCGGGCCATGAAGAAAGAGCAGACAGATGAATTGGAGCCCTATCTGGAGACGACATCGGACGGTGCGGTTTCTACTTATCAGACAGTTACGATTCACTCGGATTTGAATCATGTAGTATGGGGAGAACTAAGGCCTCAGGTTGCTGGAGATGTGTTGTGGGAAGTGAAAGAGTGTAATGAGACATATACTTCCATCTTATTGACCTATCGTGTGAGGTGTGCCGGGGTAAGTGACAATCCGGAGGCATTGTATACAGTGAAGGAATTCTTCCGCGTCAGAGTTGTGGGGGATAAGCAGTATTTGATGGATTATAATCGAACAATGACTCAGAATTTTGACGGTACAACGAAGGCACTTGGCAGTAAGGGAATCCTGCTGGGAATCGCACCTGTGGATCTGGAATATCAGATTAATTCAGAGGGAACAATTGTTTCTTTCGTGCAGAATAATGAACTTTGGAATTATGACAAAGATGCCGATGAGATGTCGCTGGTATTCAGCTTTGCAGATGCAGAGAATGTAGATATTCGTAACTTTTATGACCGCCATGAAATTCATATTGTATCGGTGGATCAAGTGGGAAATACAACATTTACCGTGTCGGGATATATGAACCGGGGGACACATGAAGGAGAGACCGGTGTTGCGGTATACTATTTTGACAGTGAGAAGAATTCGGTGGCAGAGAAAGCGTTTGTTCCAAGCAGTAAAGGCTATTATGTCATGAAAGAAGAGCTCGGGAAATATGTGTACTACAGCAATAAAAGCGAAATGCTTTATGTGATGATGGATGGAACCCTTTACAGCGTTGACATGGAAGAAGATACCAGGGAAGTCCTTGTTCGAGGGCTTGAAAACGGACAGTATACGGCTTCACAAGACGGGCATCTGCTTGCGTATCAGGGAATCGGCGGTAAAGTAAATGAATCGGAAAAGATTACGGTTTTGAATTTGCAGACTGGGGATTCTTTTGAAATTGATGCGGAAAATGGTGAATATCTGAAACCAGTAGGATTTATTAAGGATGATTTTGCATATGGAACGCTTAAGTCAGAAGACGGAGGACAGACACTTGCGGGTCAGTCTGTGTACCCGATGTATAAGCTGCAGATTATCAACCAGAAACAGGAAATTGTGAAGACATATGAAGTGGCTGATGTGTATTTGCTGGATGGCTATATTAATGATAATATGCTGCAGCTGAACCGGGTAGCGAAAAACGGAAATATTTATATGGCGATCACTCCGGATTATATCACAAATAACGAAGAACAGGCAGAGAGTAACATTAAACTGGAGTCCTATACAGAAGATACGCGGCAGAAAGTAATGCGTCTGACTTATGAAGACGGAATCAAAGACAGTAATGCCAAGCTCCTCAAGCCAAAGCAGGTATTGTTCGATAAGTCGATGACGATTCGGTTTGATGAGTCAACGATGGATGGCAAGTATTATGTATATGCGCTTGGAGAATTGCAGGGAGTTTATGAACGCGCAAGTTATGCTGTGATAAAAGCCAATGAAGTGAACGGTGTTGCGGTTTCCTCTAGACAGGCGTATGTTTGGGAAAGAGGAAACTGGCCTTCCGTGTATGAGGTGGAGAATATGACGGAATTCCAGATGGAAGAGGGCGAAACCGCAATGGCTGCCTGCTTGCAGCAGATGCTTCAAAAAGAGGGAAAAACAGCTGATGTGGTGAAAGAGCTGAATGATGGGAAATCTCCGGAAACGATTCTCAGTACGTATATCGGAGGGGAGGGGCTGGACCTGACCGGATGTACAACGGAAGAGATCCTATATACGATCAGCCGTGAGACACCAGTTATTGCGATGTTTGAGAATGGGCATACAGTGCTGGTCATCGGATATAATAAAACGAATATTGCATATCTGGATCCGGCGGACGGGAAGAGATACTCTGTTACGTTTGCAGAAATGGAAAGCAAGGTCGGAGCTAGCGGAAATACATTTATCGGTTATGTGAAATAGTAAAAAATAAGAAAGTCAGGTAATAATATGAATCATATGGAACGAAATGAATTATGTTGGTGCGGAAGCGGTAAGAAATACAAAAAATGCCATCTTGCCATTGAGGAGAGGATTGCATATCATGAGGAAAAAGGAGAGATTGTGCCGACTCGTGATATTTTGAAGACGATTCCACAGATTGAAGGAATTAAAAAGAGTGCCCGGCTGAATACGGCAGTGCTGGATCATGTGGCTGAACACATTCATGCGGGAATGAGTACAGAAGAAATCGATCGCCTTGTTTATGATTTTACTGTGTCGCATGGAGGAATTCCCGCTCCGCTTCATTATCAGGGATTTCCGAAAAGTGTCTGCACTTCAATCAACAATGAGGTCTGCCACGGGATTCCGGATGAATCCATTATTCTGGAAGAGGGAGATATCATCAATGTGGACGTGTCAACGATTCTGGATGGCTATTTTTCAGATGCTTCCAGAATGTTTATGATAGGAAATGTCAGTGAGCGTGCCAGAAAACTGGTTGAAGTTACGAAAGAATGTGTAGAACTGGGACTTGCACAGGCAAAACCGTGGAATCATCTCGGGGATATTGCCGATGCAATCAATACGTATGCGAAGGCGAACGGATATTCTGTGGTGGAAGATATCGGTGGTCATGGAATCGGATTGGAATTTCATGAAGATCCGTGGGTGAGCTATGTGACCCCGAAGGGAAGCGAGATGCTTCTGGTACCGGGAATGATTTTCACGATCGAGCCGATGATCAATGAGGGAAGCCCGGATTTCTTTGTTGATGAAGAAAATGAATGGACAGTTTATACGGAGGATGACGGACTTTCTGCACAAGTGGAATATATGGTGCTGATTACGGAAGACGGTGCGGAAGTCCTTACAAAATAATTCCAAAGAGTCCACTATTGTTTCTGGAGAAAGAATCAGTTATAATAAAAGAAATGTGGGCGGCGCGAGACGTTATCTGTATGCGGACGCTCTAAAAGGACAGAAAGGATGAGGAGCAATGTTAAGAATAGGAATGCTGACCAGCGGCGGAGACTGCCAGGCACTGAATGCGGCAATGAGAGGTGTTGTAAAAGCGATTTTCTCAAAGCGTGATGATGTGGAGATTTATGGATTTCAGGAAGGTTACAAGGGATTGATCTATTCCAACTTTAAAATGCTGACTTCCAGAGATTTCTCGGGAATTCTGACAGTCGGCGGAACAATCCTCGGAACATCCCGTCAGCCATTTAAACTGATGAGAGTGCCCGGACCGGACGGCATTGATAAAGTGGAAGCGATGAAGCATACGTATCACAAGCTGAATCTGAACTGCCTTGTTGTACTTGGCGGAAACGGAACTCATAAGACAGCAAATCTTCTGAGAGAAGAGGGACTGAATGTAATCACACTGCCGAAGACGATTGATAATGACCTCTGGGGAACCGATATGACGTTTGGATTCCAGAGTGCGGTGGATATTGCAACCGACACGATTGACAGAATCCATACCACAGCAACATCTCACAGCCGTGTATTCATCGTAGAGGTAATGGGACATAAAGTGGGATATGTAACACTTCATGCCGGTATTGCAGGCGGCGCAGATATTATCCTTTTGCCGGAGATCCCGTATAAACTGGATACCATTATCAATGCAATCAATGCCCGTGCAAAAGCTGGAAAGAGATTTACGATTATTGCAGTGGCGGAGGGAGCAATTTCTGAGGAAGATGCAGCGCTTCCGAAGAAGAAACTGAAAGAAAAACAGGCAAAGAAGAAATATCCTTCTGTTGCATATGAATTGGCTGAGAAGATCCAGAACCGTACCGATCAGGAAGTACGTATTACAGTACCGGGTCATACACAGAGAGGTGGAACACCATGCCCGTATGACCGTGTTCTTGCAACGCGTCTGGGTGCCGCAGCCGCGGATCTGATTCTGAAAGAAGATTACGGCTACATGGTGGCAATCAAGAACGGACAGATTAAGAAAGTGCCGCTTGCTGAGGTGGCCGGAAAGCTGAAGATGGTTGATCCGAATTCCGATATTATCAAAGAAGCAAGGATGACCGGTATCAGTTTTGGAAATGAATAGAAACTGAGGAGTAAAAGAACATGTCATATACTGCCTTATACCGCAAGTTCCGGCCTACGGAATTTGAGGACGTGAAGGGACAAGATCACATTATTACAACATTAAAAAATCAGATAAAGGCAGAGAGGATCGGACATGCCTATTTGTTCTGCGGAACAAGGGGAACCGGGAAAACGACTGTGGCGAAGATATTTGCCAAAGCAGTGAATTGTGAGCATCCGGTGGATGGAAGTCCATGTGGGGAGTGCCCGATGTGCAAAAGCATTGCGGCGGGCACTTCCATGAATGTGATTGAAATTGATGCGGCCTCCAATAATGGCGTTGATAATATCAGGGAGATCCGGGAAGAGGTCTCCTACCGTCCGACAGAAGGCCGTTTTAAAGTCTATATTATCGATGAGGTGCATATGCTTTCTATCGGGGCATTTAATGCACTTCTTAAGACTCTGGAGGAACCTCCGGAGTATGTTATTTTTATTTTGGCTACAACAGAAGCCCATAAGATACCAATTACGATTCTGTCACGTTGTCAGCGTTATGATTTTAAAAGGATTACGATTGACACGATTGCAGCGCGTTTGACGGATCTGATGAAGAAAGAACAGGTAGATGTAGAGGAGAAAGCTATCCGGTATGTGGCAAAAGCGGCGGATGGTTCCATGCGTGATGCGCTCAGTCTTCTGGATCAGTGCATTGCGTTTTATCTGGGACAAAAACTGACGTATGATCATGTACTGGAAGTCCTGGGAGCTGTGGATACGGAGGTGTTCAGCCGTCTTCTGCGGGAAATTATTTCTCAGAATGTGTCAGCAGTACTGAAAACGGTGGATGAACTGGTCATGCAGGGAAGGGAACTGTCGCAGCTCGCTGCGGATTTTACCTGGTATCTGAGAAATCTTCTTCTGGTAAAGAGCTCTGATAATATGGAAGATGTGCTGGATGTATCAACAGAGAATCTGGTGCAGCTTAAAGAAGAAGCACAGATGATAGAGGATGAAGTGCTCTTGCGCTATATCCGTATTTTCTCGGAGCTTACCAATCAATTGAAATACGCGACGCAGAAGAGAGTTCTGCTGGAAGTGACGTTGATCAAGCTGTGCAGACCGCAGATGGAAACGATCCGGGACAGTTTGCTGGATCGAATTCGCGCTCTGGAGAAGCAGGTGGAGGAAGGGATTACAGCAGCACCTGCCGGAGAACGAGTGGTGTATGTGAACGGAGATGCGCCGGTAGAGGCGCCGAAACCAAAGCTTCCGAAGGCAATCGCAGAGGATGTAAAGCAGGTAGTGTCTAATTTCCGCGGGATTGCAAATGAAGCATCCGGTATGCTGAGAACGTATTTAAAGCAGGCAAGACTGAGTGTAGGGGCACAGAATCAGCTTCTAATCGTACTCCCGGATGAAATCAGTGCAAGTGTGGTTGGGAGCGATTCACATAAGCAGGAACTTCAGGAATTGATAGAAAAGAAAATCGGCAAAACGGTTGATATTGAAGTTCGTCAGGTTGAAAAAGGGCGGCATTTCGAGGACAGTTTTGTGGATATAGAAAAAATGATTCATATGGATATTACCATTGAAGATGAATAAAACCGGCAGCAGGACTGTCGGGGAAGAGATTGCAGCATTCAAGGAGGATTATTATTATGGCAAAACGAGGAGGATTTCCGGGTGGAGGAATGCCGGGGAATATGGCAAATCTGATGAAACAGGCACAGAAGATGCAGCGTCAGATGGAAGAACAGGCGAAAGAGATGGAGACAAAGGAATTTACTGCAACTGCCGGAGGCGGAGCTGTGGAAGTTACTGTCAGCGGGAAGAGAGAAGTGCTTAAGGTAAAACTTCAGGAAGAAGTCGTAGATCCGGATGATATTGAGATGCTGGAAGATTTGATCGTAGCTGCTACGAATGAGGCGCTGAGACAGGTTGAGGACGCCAATGCATCTGCGATGAGTAAACTGACAGGTGGAATAGGCGGAGGAATGCCGGGAATGTTCTAAAAGAACGTACAAGGAGAATAAATCATGGATTATTACAGCAGTCAGATAACCAAATTGATTGAAGAACTGTCGAGACTGCCTGGGATCGGAAATAAGTCAGCCGCAAGGCTGGCTTTTCATATGATAAATATGCCGAAAGAACAGGTGGAACAGCTTGCAAATACGATGGTCGAAGCGCGGAACAATGTGCGGTACTGTAAAGAATGTTGCACACTTACCGATCAGGAGCTGTGCCCGATCTGCGCAAGTACAGAAAGAGATCATCAGACAATTATGGTTGTGGAAAATACAAGAGATATGGGTGCATATGAAAAAACCGGAAAATATAACGGTGTGTATCATGTGCTCCATGGAGCGATCTCTCCCATGCTTGGAATCGGACCGGGAGACATCAGGCTGAAGGAACTTATGGCACGTCTTCAAGGAGATGTGAAGGAAGTGATCATTGCGACCAATTCCAGCCTGGAAGGCGAAACGACGGCGATGTATATCAGTAAACTGATTAAACCAACCGGAATCAAGGTGAGTCGGATCGCCAGCGGAGTACCGGTAGGCGGAGATCTGGAATATATCGATGAGGTCACACTATTACGTGCACTGGAAGGACGTACTGAATTGTAGAAACAGTGAGTATAGACTGAAATGATATTTGGGAATGATTCCGGAAAGGAGCTTCATGGGAAAGAAAAAAGTCACTTCTTCAGATGTTGCGAAAGCGGCTGGCGTTTCGCAGGCCACAGTATCTATGGTGCTGAACAGAAAATATAATGTTTCTTTTTCGAAAGAGACAATACAGAAGGTGGAACAGGCTGCAGAGGAAATGGGATATGAGATTCCCAAAAGAAAGAAGCGGAAGGAAAGCCGAAAGGAGAAGCTGATCGTTGTGTTTTGCCCTAATTTGACAAATCCATATTATGTGATGCTTCTCCAGGGGATTGAAACTCGTGCGAAAGAACAGGGCTTTGGGCTGTTCATCTGTAATACGCAGCGTGAACTGAAAATGGAAGAACGTTATCTGAAAATGATGTGGGAGTTAAAACCGCTTGGGATAATTTATACATGTAATCCGAGCAGGTGTTTTATGGAACTTGTAGAAGAACTTGCGGAACACATACCGATCGTGGTCGTTAACAATCAGAATGAACGATTAAATGTTGATGCGGTAGAATTGGACAATTCTAAACTGGGCCGTCTGATGGCACGTCATCTTCTGGAACTGGGGCATCGTAAAGTCGCATATATCGCTCCTCCGCTCACAACCCGGCAGAAGCAGCGGTCCAAACGTGTGGAAGGATTCCTGAAAGAGTTTGAATCGAGAGGATTGAAACAGAATGTGATCATCAAAGCTGCGGATGAGAAAATTGATATGAGTGTTCCGAATATTGATTCAGAGTATAAGATTGGATATGACCTGACAAAAGAATTGCTGCGGGAACAGAACGATGTAACGGCTATCGTAGGGTTGAATGACATGATTGCATTCGGAATTCTGGATGCACTTCAGTCGGAAAAATACAAAGTGCCGGGAGATATTTCGGTCATGGGGTGCGATAACACGTTGTTTGCAAGGATGCACAAGGTATCGCTTACAACAATTGAACATTTTGTGGTCTTTAAAGGAAGAGATGCCTGTGATATCATTATGAAAAAAATTGCTTCGCAGAACAGCAAGGTTTCAGAATTTCAACCCATCAGCACCTATCATGTTGAATATGAACCGAAATTGATCGTGAGAGGGACAACTTCGTATGCAAAAACTAAAATTAGTTCAAAAGCAAAAAATATTAGTAATAAATTAAAAGACAAATCTTGAAAATAGCGGTAAAACAGTTGGTTGATTAGTAAAATAAGACATAAATGTAGTTAATAATTTACGATTATTAATAAAATAAATTATTAATAAAAATACAAGGCTATTGACCAACTTCTCCTGAATGAGATATAATTTAAATAAACCGGGCGGCAGTAAAAAATGAATCAGGCTGTCGAATTGCGGAAAAGATTTCTTATATTTTAAGGAGGAGAAAAAGATGAAATTTTTCATTGACACAGCGAATGTTGAAGACATCAGAAAAGCAAATGACATGGGTGTTATCTGCGGAGTAACAACTAATCCATCACTGATCGCAAAAGAAGGACGTGTATTTTCAGAAGTTATCGCGGAGATCGCTTCTATTGTAGACGGACCGATCAGCGGAGAAGTAAAAGCTACAACAGTAGATGCTGAAGGAATGATCGCAGAAGGAAGAGAGATCGCTAAGATTCATCCGAATATGGTTGTAAAGATTCCTATGACCGTAGAAGGTCTGAAGGCTTGCAAAGCTTTAAGCGCAGAAGGAATTAAGACAAATGTTACACTGATCTTTACTGCAAACCAGGCACTTCTTGCGGCAAGAGCAGGAGCTACATATGTTTCTCCGTTCCTTGGACGTCTGGATGATATTTCTGTACGTGGAACAGATCTGATCAGCGAGATCGCAGAGATTTTCGCCGTAGCAGGTGATATTGATACACAGATCATTGCAGCAAGTGTACGTAATCCGATCCATGTAACTGACTGTGCACTTGCAGGTGCAGATATCGCAACGGTACCGTATAAAGTAATTGAACAGATGACACATCATCCGCTTACAGATGCCGGAATCGCAAAATTCCAGGCTGATTATAAGGCTGTTTTTGGAGAGTAAGTATAAACGGTCGAAAGTAACATTCATATAAACATTCCATCAGGAGGCAAATTTCATGGACAAGTTAGCACTTATGAAAACTGCAAATGAAATCCGTAAAAGTATCGTGACAGCAGTGCATGCTGCAAAATCAGGACATCCGGGCGGATCTTTATCTGCAGCAGATATTTATACATATTTATATTTTGAAGAAATGAACGTGGATCCGGCAGATCCGAAGAAAGCGGACCGTGACCGTTTTGTATTATCAAAGGGACATACTGCTCCGGGCTACTATTCTGCACTGGCTCACAAAGGATTTTTCCCGGTTGAGGATCTGACGACACTTCGTCATACTGGTTCTTATCTTCAGGGACATCCGGATATGAAACATATCCCGGGCGTTGATATGTCAAGCGGATCTTTGGGACAGGGAATCTCTGCTGCTGTTGGTATGGCGATCTCTGCAAAACTTTCCGGAGATGACTATCGTGTATACACACTTCTTGGTGATGGTGAGATTCAGGAAGGCCAGGTATGGGAGGCTTCTATGCTGGCAGGATTCAAAAAACTGGACAACCTGGTAGTGATTGTGGATAACAATAACCTTCAGATTGACGGACGTATTGATGAAGTAAATTCACCATATCCGATTGATAAGAAATTTGAAGCATTTAATTTCCATGTAATCAATATTGACGGACATAATTTTGATGAAATTGATGCTGCATTCAAGGAAGCAAGAGCTACCAAGGGAATGCCGACAGCTATTATTGCCAAGACTGTAAAGGGTAAAGGGGTTTCCTTCATGGAAGATCAGGCAGGATGGCATGGAAAAGCTCCAAATGATGAGGAGTATAAGATCGCTATGGAAGATTTAGAGAAAGTAGGTGAAGCATTATGTCAGAAGTAAAGAAAATTGCAACAAGAGAAAGCTACGGTAATGCTTTGGCAGAATTAGGTAAATTACATGATGATGTAGTCGTTCTGGATGCAGACCTCGCAGGCGCTACAAAAACCGGCGTGTTCAAGAAAGCGTTTCCGGAGCGCTTTATTGACTGCGGTATCGCGGAAGGAAATATGATGGGGGTTGCGGCAGGTATTGCTACAACAGGAAAAGTTCCTTTTGCAAGTACCTTTGCTATGTTTGCAGCAGGACGTGCATTCGAACAGGTACGTAATTCTATCGGATATCCGAAGAATAATGTAAAGATCGGAGCAACACATGCGGGTATCTCTGTGGGAGAAGATGGAGCATCTCATCAGTGTAACGAAGACATTGCTCTTATGAGAACAATTCCGGGAATGGTAGTTATCAGCCCATCTGATGATGTGGAAGCAAAGGCGGCAGTATTTGCAGCTTATGAGCATCAGGGACCGGTTTATATGCGTTTTGGAAGACTTGCAGTTCCGGTAATTAATGACAACCCGGACTATAAATTTGAAATCGGAAAAGGTATCGTATTAAGAGAAGGAAAAGATGTAACGATTGTTGCAACCGGACTTGAGGTCAGCGAATCTCTTGCAGCAGCAGAAAAACTGGCAGCAGACGGAATTGATGCGAAAGTGATCAACATTCATACGATCAAACCGCTGGATACCGAGCTGATTCTTGCGGCAGCAAAGGAAACGGGAAAAGTTGTTACAGTTGAGGAACATTCTGTAATTGGCGGCCTTGGAAGTGCTGTGTGTGACGTGTTATCTGAAAATTGCCCGACGCCGGTTCTGAAAATCGGTGTAAATGACGTATTTGGCGAATCTGGTCCGGCAAAAGAGCTGATTGTGAAATATGGTCTGGACGCTGACAGTATTTATGAAAAAGTAAAAGCATTTGTAAAATAGTTGTTTTATCTGAAGTGAAAAACAGGCGGTTTTCGAAAACGAAAACCGCCTGTTTTTCGTTCAAATCTTATGTTTTTCCTAAATTTATCAAAAATACTATAGAAAATGCGGCTATTCTGGTATACTAACAATGTCAAAAAATGCAGCTCTTTATGGAAAGAGTGAGGGAGGAAATTATGCAGGCTTTCCGAAAAAGAATGGCAGGGCGTCTTCAGAAACTCCGCCGTGAATGGAATAAGGAATTCTATGATTGTATCCGTGATGTTGCAGAACATCCGGTGGTGCTCCGTATGAAATTGTATCCGCACCACGGTAGCAGTAATTGTTATCAGCATTGCATGCATGTCGCATATTATAATTATCAATGGTGCCGCTTTTTTAAGCTGGATGCACGTTCGGCGGCCAGAGGAGGAATGCTGCATGACCTGTTTTTATATGATTGGCATACACATGCCAGAAAAACAGGGGACCATTTTCACGGTCTGACACATCCTGAAACAGCATTGAAGAATGCGGAAAAATTTTTTGATCTGAATGACATTGAACGTGATATTATACGAAGTCATATGTGGCCGGTTACATTTTTTACAATCCCACATACCAGAGAAGCCTGGATTACGACCCTGACAGACAAATATTGTGGAGGATGCGAGACAAGTCGGCGAAAAAATGCAGATACAACAAGAATTCGAAGAGATTTGTCCCGGCTTGTCGAGTATTTTAATTATCTGATAGACACAAAGCGATAAAATAATTGATTTCCATATGCTATCATAAGCCAAATAATTATTTTGATGAGGTGAGAGTATATGGAAAACAGATTTCCCAAAAACGTACGTCAGATAGGAAATGTAAGTGATACTCCAAAGATTTATGTAGAAGATTATGTAGATACCTTTTTGAGCCAGATTTGTGAAAATACAGATGAGGAACCGGTGGGGGCGTTCCTGGTCGGTCGTATAGTGAGATCAGATGATCAGGAGGTTGTGTATATTTCCGGTGCGGTCCGTATGGAAGAGATAGGGATTGATGGAATGGATATTGTGATCGCAAGGGAGACATGGGAGAAAGCTCGGGAAGATTGCAGTGAGTATTTCGGTGGAAGAGAGATGCTTGGATGGTTCATAAGTCTTCCGGGATATCCTGCCGTATTAAATAGTAATTTGCGGCAACTGCATGAGCAGTATTTTGGTAAAAGTGGGACGGTTTTGATTTTGAAAGAACCATCGGGGACAGATGAGTTGTTTTTCGCACATAAATATGGTGAGCTGATGCCGATAGGAGGCCATTATATTTATTATGAAAAAAATCCGGCCATGCAGAATTATATGGTAAGCGCAAGAAAACAGATCGGCGTGACTCCCAGTGAAGCTGTGGAAGATAAGGCTGCAAAGGAGTTTCGTAATATTGTAAAAGAAAGATTTGAGTTTCAGGAACAAAAGCGTAATTCCAGATTTATGTATGCGGCCAGTGTCTTTCTGGTTCTTGTTGTATTGGTGATGGGAGTTACGACGATCAATAATTATGATAAAATGCGTTCCGTTCAGTCATCTGTGGAAGATATAAAAGAAAGTGTTGCAAGAAATGAAGAAAGATCTGGTACTGAAGAGACCACAGAGGCCTCAGCTTCCGGAGACAGTGTCACAGCTATGATGGAAGAGAAAAAACCGGAGAATCCGAGCGGAGAAGAAGAAAGTACAGCACAGCCTGAAAATGAGAATCAGGGAGAAGGGGATGGGGGAGAAACGTCAGACGGTACTTCAGGAAATTTAGATGGGGCACAGGCGGATATAGCAGGCAATACGGCTTCCAGTACGATCCAGGAGATGAGTGAAGATATTTACATTGTACAGAAGGGCGATACGCTTGCTAAGATCAGTAAAAGAGTTTACGGTGATATCGGACATGTAGATGCTATCTGCAGGATGAATGGGCTTGAGGACGGGAATTTGATCTTCATTGGACAGAAATTATTGCTGCCCTAGAGCAGAAAGTGATATACTATATAATAAATGACGGAAAGAAAAAGGACACGATATGGGAGTTATAGTAGAGTTACGAGATCCTATGGGGGATCTGCAGGAAAAAATAAAGGTGCACAGACGCCGTATACGGAGAAAAGGAATTTTGACGATTTTAACGATTTTGGCGGCGGTTATCAGTACATTTCTTTTGATCGAGGTGCAGACATATGGCCAGACAAGGGTGATGCAGGAGTATGGAAGCGGAGGAAATAATGGCGGCAGCTATGTGCAGTTTTCAACGGGAGTATTGAAGTATAGTCGTGATGGAATTGCTTTTCTGAATAAAAAAGGAGAGGAACAGTGGAATCAGCCTTATCAGATCAAGAATCCTTTGGTGCATGTAGCTGGCAATTCTGCAGCGACGGCAGATCGAGGAGGAAATGATATTTATGTATTTGATAAGAAAGGACTTCGTGGTGAAATTCACACAAATTATCCAATAGAACAGTTCGCAATTTCGGAAAATGGAATTGTAAGTGTACTGCTCAAAAATGAGAGTACACCGCAAGTAGTGTGTTATGATGCGGCAGGGAATGTACTGGTTGAGCACAGAACTTCCTTGAGTGGACAAGGTTATCCAATCGGGATGTCGCTTTCGCCGAATGGAACGATACTTCAGATTTCTTATTTATGCGTAGTAGATGGAGTAGAGGCGACTCGAGTGGCGTATTATGATTTTGCAAATACTGACGAAGAATACGGTGTGCCGGTGGCAGAAGAGATTTATAAAAACCAGGTAATTCCTGTATCTTTTTTCGCAAACAATAAAACATCAGTCCTTATCGGTGATGGGGCGTTCTTGATTTACAGAGGTACAAATCAGCCGGAATTGTCAAAAACAGTGGAAATTGAAAAAGAAATAAAAAGTGTTTTCTATGATAAAGAATATATTGGATTTATATTACAAAATGTGGGAACAGAAGGCTATGAACTGAGACTTTATAATATGTCCGGTAATCTGGCATTGTCCAGAGATTTTGAAGGGGAGTACAGTAATATTAAAGTTTCAAATGGCAATGTTATCATGTATGATGGAAAGAAGAGTTTGATTTATTCTGAACTTGGGGTAAAAAAATTTGAAGGGGAGATGGATAAAGAGATTATGGAGATCCTGCCACTTCAGGGAATAAATAAATACTTAGTGATGAACGCCGATGGTATAGAAGAAATTCGTCTGGTGAAATAGGAGTGCGTATGAATTGGTTATTGATTATAGTTGTTGGTATCTTATTAGTAGGAGTACTTGTCGGATTTGTAAGAGGGGCCGTTCGGATTGCGGTGTCATTAGTTGCGACGCTTTTTACGATTGCGGTGGTATTTGTTGCTACGCCTTATGTGAGTAAGGCAGTCATTTCCCTTACTCCGGTGGATGAAATGTTGGAAAAACAATGCATTCATACTGTTACAAAATTAATTTCCGGAGGACAGACAGAAGAGGGATTGACGGAAGAACAGGTGAGAGCAGTACTGGCTGGAGCGGGAGTTACAGAAGAACAGTTGGCGACGGCGGGAATTACAGTGCAGGATATTGTGGATGGAAAGGTATCGGGTGAGGATCTCGCAAAATATGGAATTTCCGCAGGAATTCTGGAGGGACATACGCAGGAAAAAGCAGCGGAAATTCTGAATGATGCGGAGATACCGCGCCAGGCTCAGATTGCGGCAATTGAGGGATCCGATATTCCGGATGTGTTTAAAGAATTGCTTTTGAGCAATAACAACAGCGAAGTTTATCGTGCATTGGGAGCCACTACTTTCATGGAATATATCAGCAAATATTTTGCTAAGCTGGTTATTGATATTATCTCCTTTTTGGGAACATTTGTTATTGTGACAATCGTTGTAAGAGCAATCGTATTTGCTTTGGACTTCGTTACTGAGCTGCCGGTTCTGGGAATCCTGAACAGATTGGCAGGAATGCTTGTAGGTGCATCTATTTCCTTGATTATTGTTGGGTTTATTTTTGTAGGAATCACATTATTATATACGACTGAGATTGGAAAAACACTTATGGGAATGATTCGTGAAGATGAATTTCTGACATTATTATACGAACATAATTACATAATGAAATTAATAACTGTATTTAGATAGATACAGGAAATTATACGGTTATAAAAAAATATATAATGTAACTGGAAAAATCTATATTAAACTATCTGAATTGCATGAAAAAAATAAAAAAGAGAAAAAACATTGACAATTAAGGAAGTAAGTGGTAAGATATGACTCGTTGACCGGACAGGAATCAGAAATGAGGGGCCGGGCAGCGGGTCATAACTGATTTCCGAAAGGGCTGAGACAGAGGCCAGGGGGCGGCATGCAGAAGTCTGATAAGAAAAAAGTTGTTGACAAACGTCGAAAGATGTGATAACCTATTTAAGCTGTCGCTCTGAAGAACAGAGTTCCGAAGAACGGATCGGCAAAAAAGAAAAATAAAAAAGTCTTGACAGAAGCTTGAAGATGTGATAGTCTAATATAGCTGTCGCGAGACAGAGAAGAAAGAACATTGATAACTAAACAATAGACAACAACCCTGAAAATTCTTTAAGAGATTTTTCAAGAACGGTTGAATCGACAGATTTAACAAACCTAAAAACAGTAAGAAGGAACAGAATTGCCAAGCGATTCTGGACTGGATACAAACAATGAAGCTCCGATGGTTCTAGGTTCGAAAGGACCTCACCAAGAACGCACGGAGCGCATAAACCGTAAGGTCTGAAAAGACCAGACCTAACTTTTTTATGCGAGAGTTTGATCCTGGCTCAGGATGAACGCTGGCGGCGTGCCTAACACATGCAAGTCGAACGAAGCACATTGGATTGATTCTTCGGAAGAAAGAGAATGTGACTGAGTGG